>JBCCRZ010000297.1:0-7246 GCA_039200855.1 Cyanobacteria bacterium P01_D01_bin.44
GAGAGGCTGAATAGGGCGTTGCCTAGCCCATACCAGGCCATGTCGTAGGTGGGTTCGAGGGTGGCTAGTTCGCCAAAGCAGTTGATCGCACAAAGGAAGTGTGCCTGTTGCAAAAACTGTAGCCCAGCGTTTTCGAGGCCGCTCTTGGGATCGTAGGGTGCAAATCGGCGAGGGCGTTGAGGCATACCTGTCAGAATTAGCGGAAAAGACCTAAACCCTAACCACATCCAGATTTGTAACTTGCCCTACGGAAATTGCCCAATCTGTTTGCCTGTTGGCAAAACCTCAAGTTGTCAAACTGGATGTGGTTTAGCTGACTAAATTGAAACGTTGCAACTTAGCTTCTAATATCTTCGGTAGGTCCTTGCGTAAATCCGTTTTGCTTTTAAAAATCAATTTGTGCTGGGGGGCAATGTCGAAGGGAAATTGTCCAGGTAGGTCGCTGCGCTCCATTTGGGCCAACAATAGCTGTTCAGGACGCTTGGCGCTGAGGGCGTAGCCCATTTCAACACAAACCTTAGGATTGGGGAATAGTGCCGGAGGGGTGCTGTCTACGTCAAAAATAGCAGTGCCATCAGCAATAAAGAGTAAGCTGCGGCGAATCTTGCGCATCAGATTACTGTTTAGACGCACCGGCCCCTGGCTGAGTCGATGCGACTCGACCAGGCTCAGGGCTAACCGTGATTTGTGGTTATATTTTTCGATAAATGCGGTGATTTCAGTGCGCAGCAAATCGCTAGAGTCTGGGTACTCGGTCTGATAGCACAGAAAAATGGTGGGCTCCAGGTTGGCAAGGGAGTCGGCTTTGGTGAAGTAGATTTCATGGCTGATTAGATCGATGTTAGCGATGGCGTAGGTGCCGCTACCCTCAATATAAAACTCAACCAGATCGCCCTCAAGATAGCGTTGAAACCAGTCGGCCTGTTTAACGTCGTCAATATCCTCAAGGAAATCGGCTCGCAGGGCTGATTTCAACAGGCTGTTTTTGGCTAGACGCAGGTCGTGGGGACGTTTCTCTAGCGCTTTGAGGGGTTCGTAATTTTGCAAATACCAAGCTTTGAGCGCAATAATCGCCATCTTTATCCTGACCTGTCTCGCTGTTTGTATCTTATCTGGAGATGGCCGGGTTGAGAACGTTAGTTCTACCCTGGTTGGGGGTCTGATTGAATCGTATGTGCTGGCTGGGTGAGGAGTCAGGAGATAGGAGGCATCCCAAAGCCAAAGTCAATCACCTTGATTCAAAATGGATAACTTTGTTTAAGGGGACCTGGTGCCCACCCTGTGATATCTACGGTTATCAACCAGGACTTTGACTCAGGATTTTGTGAAGTGGACTCTTGGACGCTTTATATTAGATTTTCTAATGCTTGAAAGGTTACTATTTTCTACTAACAGAAAACCTAAATGTTTCCTTTAAAATCAACAGTGCCCCGCCCTCTCTCTGAGGAACTTCCGTCTCTTAGTTGCGCTTTACTTGGAGGTGCGTTTGGATTAGTCATCACTAACCTTTGCATGGCTCCCAGTTCGTCAGCGTTCGGAAGTATCAGCTTTAGGGCTTGGGCACTGGGTTAAACGAGACAGATCGAAGTCCAACAGCTTTACCTCTTGCGTTTGTTTGCTCTAGCTGTTTAATCTGCCAGGGAAGCGGATTCGCTTCAATTTCAATAGTAGGGGATCAAGGACGAGAATCACTCTTTTTCAACCAAAGTTCATACTATGGGGATCGCAGGTTTTTCTTTGCTCAAAATCTGAAACGATCTATTTCTATTTAGAAGTTAGTAATGACATTGCTTCTAAAAGCTTTGAAGTGATCATGTGTTTTGAAAGCCGTAATATTCAGATCAAATACTTTTAGAAGTTTCGTAAAAAATCAGAATTTTTATAACAAGTTTTCAGCAATTAGGCTAAAAAATGCTTGTGTTGGTTGCTGGTTGAGATCCATCCATCCTAGTGATGATGAGTGGGGTGATGATGAGTGGGGTGGTACCTGCGCTCTGGTGGGCTTGGGTGCTCAAGGTCGCAGGCGAGCTGCTAAAATCGCGGTGGTCAAAATTGGTCCAAAAGGACCAGCGCAAACCAATTCAAACCAAGCAGCAAACAAGCATGGCTCAACAAGGCGCTGTGGCGGCGGGGCATCCTCAGACGGCAAAGGCCGCAGCCGAAGTTCTGCGAATCGGCGGAAATGCCTTTGATGCTGCGGTGGCGGGTTGTTTTGCGGCCTGTGTGGCAGAGTCGGTGCTGACCTCAGCGGCGGGGGGTGGTTTTTTGCTGGCCCACACGCGGGAGGGTGAAAATGTCCTGTTTGATTTTTTTACCCAAACACCAGCTCAAAAACGGACTGAGCTAGATTTTTATCCGATTGCGGCCAATTTTGGTGAGACGGTGCAGGAGTTTCACATTGGTCTGGGGTCGATGGCAGTGCCTGGCAATGTGGGTGGGTTGCTGCATGTTCACCAGCGATTGGGACGGCTACCACTGTCGGATGTGCTGGCTCCGGCTGTGCATCTGGCCCGTCGCGGGGTTGAGGTGAATGAGTTTTTTGCCTATGTGTATGAGTTACTGACTCCGATTTTGACTGCAACCCTGGCCTCGCGGTCAATTTATGCACCGCGTGGAACCCTTTTGAAAGCAGGGGAAACTCTTCGGATGTCCGGATTTGCGGATTTTTTGGAAAATTTGGCTGAGGTGGGGGCGGATGGTTTTTATGGCGGTGCGATGGTCGAAGACCGGTCCAGAAGGACCATCGCAACCCAGCTCACCCAAGACTGCGCCGAACGCGGCGGCTATCTCACCCTTGAGGACTTAAAAACCTATCAAGTGATTGAACGTCAGCCCCTTAGTGTGGATTATCGCGGTGCGACGCTGTTGACCAATCCTCCGCCCAGCTCTGGCGGAGCGCTGATTGCCTTTGCCCTGGCGCTGTTGGCAGGGGGCGATCTGGCGAAGATGGCCCATGGGAGTGCTGACCACCTGATCTGCTTAAGTCAGGTCATGCGGCTGACCAACGAGGCTCGACGGAATGGATTTGATGCCAATTTATATGACGCCGCCATTTTGGATCGCTTTTTGAGCCCTGACCATATTGAGCAATACCTGGCGCAACATCGTCAGATATTGACAAACCAAACGGGCCTCGTCAATCGCCTAGGCAGTACCACTCACATCAGCGTGGTGGACTTTGAAGGCAATGCCGCCAGCGTTACCACCTCAAACGGCGAGGGCTCGTCCTATGTGATCCCAGGGACGGACATCATGGTGAATAACATGCTGGGTGAAGAAGACCTCAATCCCCATGGGTTTCATCAGTGGCAGCCCAACCAGCGAATGTCTTCGATGATGGCCCCGACGATGATCTTGCGAAATGGGCGACCACAGCTGGTGCTGGGCTCAGGCGGCTCAAACCGAATTCGGACCGCGATTTTGCAAGTGGTTTCTAACCTGATGGACTTCGGCATGCTGCCAGAGGTTGCCGTGGCGGCTCCGCGGATTCACTGGGAGAACGGGATATTTCACCTGGAACCGGGTTTTGACCGCAGCTCTATTGAACAACAGACAGTGCTGGCCGAATCGCAGCCCGTTTGGTGGCAGGCACAGAATATGTTCTTTGGCGGTGTCCATGCGGTTGGCATTACCCCGGATGGCGAATTTCACGGCGCTGGCGATAGTCGGCGGAGCGGAGCCGTAGCGTTTGTCTAGTCCGGTTTGAATCGACTATGCGACACCGTAAGGTAAGCCGATAATTCAAAAACTGGCCCAATGCACATGAAAACCTGAAAGTGCTCTGCAAGCAGTGCCTGCTTAACCGCATCATGAAAAAGGTCTTTAGCAACCATTGCTTTCTTGAGGGACGATCGTCGTCAGATACGTTCGGAGACATCTGGTGATTCTGGCAGATCCAATGGCACAATAATAGACTGGCCCTTTAATTCGCATCCCCCAATTTTTGCCATGACTGCTCGTCGTTACCACATCACCACCTTTGGCTGCCAGATGAATAAGGCCGACTCTGAGCGGATGGCGGGCATTTTAGATGACCTGGGCCTCACCTGGACCGAAGACCCGATGGCGGCGGATTTAGTGCTGTATAACACCTGCACGATTCGCGATAACGCTGAGCAAAAGGTTTACTCATACCTGGGCAAGCAGGCCAAACGCAAGCAAGCCGACCCCAACGTGACCTTGGTGGTGGCTGGCTGTGTGGCCCAGCAAGAGGGCGAGTCATTGCTACGCCGCGTGCCCGAGCTGGATTTGGTGATGGGTCCACAGCATGCCAATCGCTTGGGCGATTTGCTAGAGCAGGTGTTTGACGGGGCCCAGGTGGTGGCCACCGAGCCGATTCATATCATCGAAGACATCACCCAGCCGCGCCGGGATAGCAAAATTACGGCCTGGGTCAACGTTATCTACGGCTGTAACGAGCGCTGCACCTACTGTGTGGTGCCGAGCGTGCGCGGGGTTGAGCAATCGCGTACCCCCGAGGTGATTCGGGCTGAGATGGATGCGATCGCACAGCAGGGCTATAAAGAAGTGACGCTGCTGGGCCAGAATATTGACGCCTATGGCCGTGACTTACCCGGTGCCACGCCAGCAGGGCGACACCTCCATACCCTGACCGACCTGCTGTATTTTGTTCACGATGTCCCTGGCATTGAGCGCATCCGCTTTGCCACCAGCCATCCCCGCTATTTTACCGAGCGCCTGATCAAAGCCTGTGCCGCGCTGCCTAAAGTTTGTGAGCACTTCCATATTCCCTTTCAATCGGGGGATAACGATGTGCTAAAGGCGATGGCGCGGGGCTATACCCATGAAAAATATCGCCGCATTATCGACACCGTTCGCCGCTATGTGCCTGATGCGGCGATCAGTGCTGATGCCATTGTCGGGTTTCCGGGTGAAACGGAGGAGCAGTTCCAAAACACGCTGCGGCTTGTGGATGACATTGGGTTTGACCTGCTCAATACAGCCGCCTATTCGCCCCGTCCTAATACCCCTGCTGCGCTCTGGCAGAGCCAGCTCGACGAAGAGACCAAACGCGATCGCCTACAGCGCCTAAATCATCTGGTAAGCACTAAAGCGGCGGAGCGCTCTCAGCGATACGCCGGTCGCATCGAAGAAATTTTGGTTGAAGACACAAATCCTAAGAATCCTACCCAGGTGATGGGCCGTACTCGCACAAATCGGTTGACCTTCTGCCAGGGCGATATCGGTGAGCTAAAAGGACAAACCGTCAAAGTTCGCATCACAGAGGTGCGGCCCTTTAGTCTGACCGGTGAGCAAGTGGATGTAGCGGTTGCGGTTTAGTTAAATGTTCACTATTTTTCCCCTTGCCCCCTTGCTCCCCCTCTCCCCGATCTAGGATGTAACTGTCGGCCATCCAGAGTAGCACTATGGGCTTGCTCGATCATTTTCACCCCCCGTTGAGTCATCGTCGCCATTGGCATTCTTTTCATAATGCCTGGGCGACCTACATTGCGTCTGAGTTAAACCAGCAATTGCCCGCTAACTTCTTTGCTGAGCCCAATGTCCAGTTTGGGATTGAAATTGATATCGCGGCGTTTGAAGAGTCTACCTCTGATGCCTCAACCGGGGAGGTGATCCCCTTCCCGCTAAACTGGGTGCCGCCAGAACCCGCCCAGCGGATTGAAATTATCCCGACTTCAGAAATTGTAGAAATCAGTATTTTTAACAATGAGGCCGGTCCCACCCTGCTCGGCGCAATTGAGCTGGTTAGCCCAGCAAACAAAGACCGCCAAGCTCATCGAGATACCTTTGTCTCAAAGTGTGAAACCTATCTAAAGGAAGGCATCGGGCTGGTCATTATCGACGTAGTTACCCAGCGGCAGTACAACCTACACAACGCCCTGTTGCATCGCCTGGGTCATGATCCTGGCGAAACACTTGCTCCGCTCTATGCCACGGCCTATCGTCTAGTCAATCATCAAGATGCTTGTTATCTGAGCACCTGGCAAGAAGCGTTAGAAATCGGCAAAACCCTGCCTAAAATGCCCCTCTGGCTGAGGGGCGATCTTTGCCTGCCGGTTGACTTTAATGCCACCTATGAGCGGACCTGTCGAGAACAGCGGATCTCAGTCAATACGGCCTGACCATGAGCAGTGCCTGGCGAATACGGGGAATGCTCTATAGTGTGCATTTTTCTTTTGTGCATCAGTGAAACGAATGCGGGGGTAGTCAACCTTTTGACTTTTTGATAGCGCTCAACTTTGTGACCAAATCGACTAAGGTTGATGAGGCAGATACGGTTGGGTTTTGCCAATATTCCTGCTAGCCTTCCAGCCAGCCTTCCTGAT
Organism: Cyanobacteria bacterium P01_D01_bin.44; assembly: GCA_039200855.1. GTDB lineage: Bacteria > Cyanobacteriota > Cyanobacteriia > Phormidesmidales > Phormidesmidaceae > SIO4C1. The sequence goes on from JBCCRZ010000297.1 coordinate 6,309, forward strand.
AGTGGTTCATTTGTCCGGAAATTGTATCTAGTGATTAAAGTCCCCAGACGGTTTGGTGGCCAGGGTTTATTTTGAAAGTCCGGAATATATTTTGACGTTGCTGTAGCTAGCTCATAATCCTCTTAAGGATATCTAAGAGCTAGCAAGCCCCTGTTTAATACAATCAAGGAGAATTTTTATGGCATTACTACGCCTACGCTCGCTCGCTTTACTAGCCGTTGCCGCCACGGTTACCCTATCTGCTTGCGGAAAATCAGAGCAGGCGGTGGTTGACCCTGCAGCGGGTGGAGATGCGACTGAGGCCACCGCTCCTGAAGAAGCTGCACCTGAAGCCACCGGCAGCCCCGATGAAGCTAAGGTTGAAGCCGGTAAATATAGCAACGAATTTTTTGGATTTACTATGGCGTTTCCCGATGCCTGGGCGATCGCTTCAGAAGAAACGACAGACGGGTTGCAAGACACTGGTGCAGACATGTTAGCGGGGGACGATGAAACCCTCAAGTCGTCTCTGAAAGCGGCTGAGAAAAATACTTATCAGCTGCTCATGATTTCAGAGCAGCCGGTGGGGGCACCGACTACGGACTTTAACCCCAATCTAGTCGTCATGGCAGAGAAAGTCTCCCATCTGCCGGGGATTGCGTCGGGCTCTGAGTACTTGGCGAATGTGAGCAACTTATTATTGCAAACCGACTTGCCTTACACCCCGGATGGTGAGCCCTATGCGGTCGAAATCGGCGGACGCGAGTTTCACCGAGCTGACTTTACCCTCAGCACGGCTGGCATTGAGATTAAGCAGTCTTATCTAGCCACTGTGGACAAAGGATACGCGCTAGGGTTCATTCTGTCTGGCACCGATGGCACCATGGGTAGCCTAGATGAGATTACGAATTCGATTGCTTTCTAAGAGGTTAGCTCCGTATGAGGAGATAGAAAAGAAA
>JBCCRZ010000298.1:0-7240 GCA_039200855.1 Cyanobacteria bacterium P01_D01_bin.44
AGAGCTATAGTCGCGGTAATCGGCTTCGTTAACCAGGGGGGTACAGCCAACAGACGGCCGCGATGCCACCGTGGCAAAAAAGCCGCAACGGGCTTGCAGCGCCACGGCCTGATCGGGGTCGCCCTGTTCGTAAATCAGGTTGGCAAAAGACCCTGAGAAGCATTGCGACATCATCGTCACAAAGGGCTGGTCCGCAGGCAGTTGATCCAGCCAGCCAGCCAGTTCTTTGACTGAGAGCAGCTTTTCTCTCCACAAAATTAGGGTATTGTTGTCTTCGTTGTCGGGGTTGTAAAGCCCGTGGCCGGTAAAGTAAAAAAAGGTGGAGCAGTCTGACTGAGAGGCTTGCTGGAAGGCGCTATGAAGATTTTGCCAGGTGGCAGCCCCGGCTAAATTTTGAATCTCAGGAACTTTGAACCGTTCTCGCCCAAAACGATCAAGATAGCGGATTGTGGCGCGCCCGTTATTGCCATTGGCAAAGTAAATATCAGCTGCCGCCGTCGGCCATCCCAAGGCGCTCAGGGTACGTTGGAAAAATTGAACGTTTTTTTCTAAGGCAATTTCGTTATAGCTGGGGGCACCGCCGCCCGCGGCGACCAAAAAAGTCATCGGCGGGGCAGTCTCGGCAAGGGGCTCAGACGCAGCGGATGGCCTTAGTAAAGATCGCTCAAACAGCTGCTCACCGGATTGATCGACCCAGCCTGCGCCCACGCCAATAGAAAGGCCCACAACAGCCGCGCCCAAAAGATAGGAATAGGGGAGGTGCGATCGCATGTGATCTGCCTAACAGCGTCTGTTTCTACTATAGGCAAACCCATTGGGTTTGGTGGGAATTGAGCCCTTAAAACGTTTTCGGTTACTAAAGCTGTGCAATTCCCTGGGCCAACCCTAGACAAACCCCTGTTAAAAAATCAAGGTCTAGGGTCTCAAGGGTATCGGTGGCCTGATGATAGTGCGGATTGCGAAACTCGGAGGTATCGGTGACCAAAATCGCGTTGTACCCAGCATCCCAAAACGGCGCATGGTCGCTGCGGCGGGTATCAGGTAGCCATTTACCTCGGGCCACCATGGGCAGCCATTCGCAGGGGGTACCCTCACGGCGAATGGCTTGTTTGAGTCGGCGCATTTTCCCAATGGTTTGCCAGTTACCAATCAGAGCAATAAAGTCCCCTCGGTCAGGATAGATGGCTTGTAGTCCGGCTGGATATTTTTGGGAGCCTGGGGTGCGATCGCAATAGCCCAGCATCTCGAGGGAAAGCATCAGATGCAGCGGTTGCTGAGTTTTTTTCCAGGCCTCTACCCAGGCACAGCTGCCCTCTAAACCAAATTCTTCGAGGTCAAAGGCGGCTAAAATCACCGGACGTCGAGGCGGCCAGTGAGTCAACAACCGGGCGAGCTCCAGCAACACGGCTAGCCCGGTGGCATTATCATCAGCTCCGACGGTGCCCGGTACGGCGTCGTAATGGGCCCCAATCAAGACGGGGGCAAGCGCTGGTTGTGAACCCAGTAGTTTCAGACTCAAGTTGTAATGGGTACGTGCCTTGACCTGAAAGGGCTGGCGCATCACCGAGCCCCACAGCGCCAGCTGTTGCTGTAGGTACTGCTGCACATAAAAATGTCCCTGGGTCGCCCAAAACGGGTCCCGTTCTCGCACGATCTGGTCTAAATGGGACACTAAATTCTGAGTTACGGCGTCCTTTTCCATAGCAAGGGTGTCATGTTTGAGGCGTTTTCACGTTTGTCAAGCACTTAAGGTTAAAGAGTCGATATTATTTCTTCATGAAAGTTTTACCTATTCTTTGCAAAACGTTAAGCTAAAGGCTTGGAAATTCAGCTTTTTCGTTATCTGCGCCACTTTTTTGGGAATAGCTATTTATTAGCAAAGTCGTGACACGGCTCTTTGGATCTGTCCAGGCCCTGTATACTTGTAACGCTTGATACCAAGCACCTCAAATGACGTGGATTAAGAAGTTCATCTACCCGCTTATTTATGTTTGATGCATCTGACGCAGACATGGCCTTAGCGCCACTGCCAGCCGAAGCCGAAGCTCAATTGACCAGCTGGGAAGATCTCAACTTACCAACGTTGGCTAATTTTTTATCGATATCGACGCCCTCCCATAGTCGATATAGCTCGACAACCAGTCTTTTGTCTTTAGGCCATATCCCTCAAACCGAATCCAGACCCTCCAGCCTGCTCTCTTTGTCAACGGCACTCGATACTGCGGATAGTCAGGCCGCTTTGAAAAGCCTGCCAGCCCAGCTACAGCCGCTTAATCTGGTCAGTGCAATGACCTCCGTTAGCGCATTCTTGACGGCTCAGGCCTCTCCAGGTGTGAGTCCGACCCCAGGCGATGGAGAGGCTCTAGACGCTGTGATGCCCATTGCAATGCAACCTACCCCTGACGGAACTGTGCAAAACTGGGCTGCGATCGCACAGGTTCGCGTGATTCCTTCCTATTTAGAGCTAGAGGATTCGACCCTGGCCAGCGGTTGGCTGGCGCGCTGTACTGATTTACCCGCCTCGGCTCGGATTAAGGCGGTCAGTGACCCTGATTCCTTTCCGCGTTATCGCGTGTGGTTTAAAGATTATGCCCTTGGAGATGTCAGTAATGCCGCCCAAGCAGAGCTGCTTGCCCAAGAGCTCAGGCAGCTTTTGCAGCGAGATGCTGTTGACCCCAGCCTGATTCAGCCAGAGTTGAGCCCGGATCGACCGGGGGTCAAATTGGGTGATGAAGTGTTATTCACCATTGAGGATCAGATGGCCGAGGTATTTGGCTTTTCGACCCCTTGGATGGCAGTGGCCTGGGCCAACAATCTGCGGGCGGCCCTGGGGGCACCCCCCTTAGATGCGAGCAGTGTTCAAATGGCGCTACATGACTACGAGCCTTCTGAAAAGCAGCTCCAGGGGACTGCATCCTGGTATGGTCCCTATTTTCATGGCCGTCAGACGGCAACCGGGGAAACCTTTAACCAAAACGCGCTCACGGTTGCCCACAAGACGCTCCCGTTTGGAACCCTGCTGAAAGTCCGTAATCGCCAAACAGGCCGCACGGTGGTGGTGCGCGTAAACGATCGCGGCCCTTACATTGGTAAACGATCGCTCGATCTGTCCAAAGCCGCTGCCCAGTGCTTAGGCAGTGAGAAGAAAGGGGTGATTCCCTACGACGCGGAAATTTTGCAAAAAGCTGAGCCCGATGGGACGCTGGCGCTGGCGACTCCGCCTAACGGGTAAACAATTAGAAGAGGTTAAAAATGAAAGGCTGGGAGATTTGGCGTGCATGGGCCACTAACCAACGGCATGCGCTTTCACTTTTAACCTTGAACCTTTAACCTTTAGATCTATTGTCTTTAACTCTATTGCAAGTTTCGTAGCACCCGTGGCCCGTGTCTGTTTAGACGCCATTACTCAAATCGTGGATGGCACCTCCATCGTGCAAGACATTTCTTTCACGGTGCCTGATGGTGAGTTTTGGGTGCTAGTGGGGCCCTCGGGCTGTGGTAAGTCTACGCTGCTCAGAACGGTGGCAGGGTTGATGCCGATTTCCCAAGGGCGTCTTTATATTGGCGACCGGCTGGTTAATCAGGTCCCGGCCCGCCAGCGAGATGTGGCCATGGTGTTTCAAAACTACGCCCTTTACCCCCACATGAGCGTGGCCGAGAATCTGGCTTTTGGGCTCAAAATGCGCAAGCTGCCGGTGGCAAAAATTAAGCCGCAGATCGATGCGATCGCACAGTCGCTCAATCTTGAAAAGCTGATGGATCGCAAACCAGGTCAGCTCTCTGGGGGACAACAGCAGCGCGTTGCCTTGGGGCGTGCCCTGGCCCGACAGCCCCAGGTTTTTTTGCTGGATGAGCCCCTCTCTAATCTAGATGCCCAACTGCGTGACGAGACTCGGGCCGAGATCAAACAACTTCATCAACGCTTTGGCATTACTACCCTCTATGTCACCCACGATCAGGTTGAGGCGATGACCCTCGCCGACCAAATTGTTGTTCTCAAAGACGGTCGGATTCAGCAAGTGGCGTCTCCCCAAGCGATCTATGCTGACCCCGCCAATCAAATGGTGGCGGCGTTTATGGGCAATCCCCCCATGAATATGCTGCTCACCCGTGTGGATGAACAACAACTTTGGTTAGGCCCACAGCGGCTAGTCACGCTTGCTCAACTGAATCCAGCCCCTCAGCTGACACCAGGGCAGCTTGTCTACCTCGGCCTGCGCCCTGAGCAGTTGACCATGATAGATGTCAGGCCAACTAAAGCCGAGTCGTCTAACCAACTTGCCCAAGGGCCCCTGCTGAGTGTAACGGTTGCTGTTGTAGAACCTCTGGGACGAGAAACGCTGATCAAGGCAAGTATCTGCCATCATTTGACTGCAACCGCCGACCTAGATTCTTCATCAAAAACGCAATCGATCTATGTCCTGACCCCGCCCATAACTTCCCCTAAAGCTGGAGAAAGGTTGACCCTCAGCTTTGATCCTGTTGAGTCATTTTTATTTGATGCCCAGACTGGCGAGCGACTTTGGCCTACCAGGTCGGGTCCACATAGAGATTAATCGTTACCTTGGGTGATCCGGCGGGCACACTGCTGATACAGGCACAAATGGGGTCTATTTGTGTATCTATCCCTACCTCGCAGGCATGGCAAGACCCCATCAGGCATCCCGTTGGAATAGACACCCCAGCCCGCTCAGCTACTTTGAGCAGAGGCTCACCTGCCTGGGCCTCAACTGTGACATCGTCTGGCAAAAAATGGACCGTTGTCTTCATAGAGGCTTTAAAGAAGTTGAGCTTCCACTTTCTTTTGCTTTAAACAGCAACTCTGTCCTGACCCAGCGGATTGTCTGCTGAAATGACGTAAAGAAATCAGTCGAACATCGTAATTAAATTGCCGGGTGGTTGAGCTGAGCTTAATGCTTTTGAGCTTAGCAAACGATCGGGGTAATTGTGGCCAGCTGCAGTTTGACTCTGCAAAACGGTTTGGCCATCGGGTTCGCCTGCGTGTTCGATCACACCATCACCCAGACGTAACTAATTGGACACAATCGAGGTCAGTATGGAAAGTCAAGCAGTACGGCACACAGTTATTGGGGCAATGACCCTGGCTGCTACCTACTCCGTCTTAGGGATCGAAACAGCTCAAGCAAAGGACGGGCTGAACGTAGACCCAGTTCCTGCTGTCAAGCCCACCGCACAGCCCAATGCCGCACCAATCGGCCCGGCGGTGCCTAGGATTACGCCGCCTGAGACCTCTCGTCAGCCTGTCTTTACCCAACCAGCTACGTCCGCTGAAACTGCTGCCAATAGTCGCCCGGTCGCGCCCTCCTTGCGGCGCTTGCAAGAAACCCGGTTGAATCCAATCGAAATCAACCGAGAGGCCATCTTCAAGCCATCTCCTGGCCCCACTGCTCACTCAGTTCAAAGCGCCCCCCCTGGCTCCCAAGCAGAGAACTTGAGTGCCCCTGAGCCCTCAGCCGATTTAGACGCAGGACTTGCCTCGCCTTTAGAGAATCCAGCAGGAGGCCGACTTTTACCCACATCGCCAGCAGATCGTTGGGAGCGGTCTAGCCAGGCGATGACTCAATTTGATCCAACCGGCATTACTCAGCGATTTGTGGCTCCCGCTAGAGTCACGCTTTCGCAATCAACCCCCATTTTGACCCATGATCTGGTCGCGGCTGGAGCCATGGCCGAAGCCGATCTGCCAACCCAATACCAGGTTCAAAAAGGCGATACGCTCCATAAGATTGCCAACTCTCTGGGCTTGACTGTAGAAGAGTTGGTAGAAGCAAATGACATTGATGATCCTAATCGGATCATCGCTGGGGTTGATTTAGTTTTGCCGACGCCAGCAGCCGAAGAGGTCCCTGGCGCTGGGGCGGTAGAGGGGGTTATCGATGACAAAGCGGTGCTGGAGACGGCTGTGGAAACAGCTGATGCAAATCCCTCGGTTGAGACCTCACAAGCGCGGTTAGAGCAGCCCATACCATCGGAGCAGCTTTCAGAGCTATCCTCGGGGACTACCCAGGACCGGCTGGCCCGACTGCAAGCCACCGCCAGCCGCCCCGTGGATTCGGTAAGACTGCTGAGCCAGCTGCGAGGTAACCCACTGCCGCTCGGTCCGGGCAAAGCCACTGCCCTCGATGCACCTGTAGCGCCGTCAGTCATTGAAGAGACGGCTGAAGACGCTGCCGATAACCTAGACACTGCAGCTGAGCCCCAGCCAGTCGTCGGCGATCAGCCCCCCGAGCAACCGGATGTGTATCTGGCTAGTTTGCTAGACAGTGTCTCAGATGCCAGTACCGGCTACACCGTTGCCCAGGAACCTGAGCCGGTTGAAATCACCAGCGACTCAGTGGAGCAGTCGGCTGAAATGCTCTTGGCCGTTGCTCCTTTGGACAATGCTGAATGGATCCGCCGCCAGGCTCCCAGGGCCGGTGATTCCGTTGAGGAAACGACTCCGCTCCTACCTGGTGCCCATGAATATTTGCCCCAGCCCTCGGATGCTTTTAATGGCTATGTCTGGCCCACTCGCGGCACCCTGACCTCTGGTTATGGCTGGCGCTGGGGCCGGATGCATCGTGGGGTCGATATTGCCGCTCCCATCGGCACTCCGGTGATGGCCGCTGCCCCTGGGGTCGTCGAGTACGCCCAGTGGAACAGTGGCGGTTACGGTAACCTGGTCGATATCCGCCATGCTGATGGCAGTTTGACCCGCTATGCCCACAATAATCGCCTGGTGGTACGGGCTGGACAGCGAGTGCAGCAGGGGCAGCTAATTGCCGAAATGGGCAGCACCGGACGTAGCACCGGCCCTCACCTGCATTTTGAAATTCATCCAGCCAATAGCGGTGCGACAAATCCGTTGGCACTGTTGCCAACGAGGCGTTAATTCAGAATAGGGTAAAGGGGGCAGGCATATAGCCCAAGGGGCATTCAAGAAAAGCGAAGCCATGCCCGCAGAGCTATAGGGGGCAGGGCGAAGGGGGGTAAAGTCCGCACTTTCGTCTTAAAAAATCTTCAGGGATTGCTCAAGCTAATGCCTTTTCCCTTTCGCCCTTCGCCTTTTCCCTTTCGCCTTTCCCCTTACTCAGTCCTGACCTGTTTCAACATCTCCACCAGCGTATGATGGGCGTCTTTGGCATCTTTGAGGGGATGATCAAAAGCAACTCTGACGGGAATGGTTTGCTCAGCGACCTGGGCTTCGAGATCCATGCCTTCGGCATCAATGGCTTTCATG
>JBCCRZ010000299.1:0-7217 GCA_039200855.1 Cyanobacteria bacterium P01_D01_bin.44
CTGGAGTTGAATCATCTTTTACTGATTGCGTATCGTTCTCAACTATAGATTGAGGAATTCGCGTGTGAGGGTAAGCAAGCTTTGCGGTTGGAGCATCCCTCTTTTGGTGATGGCTCAAGCGGTGCAGGCGGCGGTCGTGCCAGTGACAGATATACGGCTGGTCGAAACACCGACGGGATTTAACCTGGTTTTAGACACAGCCGATGGCAATACGCCCCAGATCTTTATCAGTCACTATGGCAATACCTGGGTTGCCGACGTGACTCAAGTTCAGCTTGCAGAGGAGCTTGGTTTTGAGCAGATAAATCCGATAGCGGGGATTGAGCGGGTAACGGTGATCCCCCTGGATCGCTACAGTATTCGCATTACTGTCGTGGGGCAGGGTGATGTCCCGGTAGGCGAAGCTGTGGCTAACCCCGAGCATGGGCTAGCGTTTAGCTTCATGACGTCCACAGCGGCTAGTCTGCCTGAGCAGGCCACTCCAGATGCGGCGGAGATATCTCAACCAGATATCCCAGAAGATGGGACAGAGAATGAGACAGAAGATACAACAGACGGTAACCCGCTTGAGGAGGGATCTGACGCTGACAGCGGGGATACTTTGCGGATTATTGTCACTGCTGAAAAGGTAGAAGACGACCTCCAGCAGGTGCCCATTAGTATCACGGCCTTGACTGAAGCCGAGTTAGAAGATAGTCAGATCCGAACATTTCAGGAAATTGCCCGCAACACGCCCAACTTTTATTTCAATCCGGTCAATTCAGCCGGGAGCTATTTTAGCTTTTACAGCATTCGGGGGATTGGTAACGCTAACTTTATCAACCGCGATGCCGTTGGGTTTTATGTAGATGATATTCCCTATGACTACGGTGGCTTCCTGGATTTTGACTTGACTGATTTGGCTCAAGTAGAGGTCTTGCGCGGCCCCCAAAATACGCTCTATGGTCGCAGCAGTGCAGCGGGCGTGGTGAATGTCACCAGTCGCCCGCCGTCGGAGGCGTTTGAAGTGAGGGCAGCCGCTAGCTATGGGAATGAGAATACGCGCGATGTTCAACTCTCGGTCAGTGACACGCTGATTCCAGAAAAGTTAGGATTTCGGCTATCAGGGTCTTATACGGCCCACGATGGCTTTTACGAGAATACGTTTCTCGATGAGTCAGTGGGAGAAGAGTCTTCGTTTAACGGTCGGGCTCGGGTGGTGTGGACGCCGTCTCCTGAATGGGATATTTCTCTGACCGCCAGTGCCAGCGGAGATGATGACGGGGCTCCCATTTTTGTCCCCTTTGACTCATCGACACCGTTTACCATCGACCATGATTTTGACGGATTTTATGACGCGAACAGCAATGCCCAAGCGCTGCGGGTAGCCTATAAAACCCCCCAGTTAGAAGCCACCTCTATCACCTCACGGCGGTATTCTTTTCAAGACTCTCAGCTGGATGCGGATGCCACGTCGGTCGATTTATTTCGCCGGTTGGCCACCTTTGACGCCACGGTTTGGAGCCAAGAGCTTCGAGTCCAGTCGCCCGAGGCTGAGGGGCCATTTAACTGGCTGTTAGGAGGCTATTACGAATCTAATCAGTTCGATGCTGAGGGGACTGGTTTGGTATTTAGCCCACTGGCAGCCACTCGGTTTGGGCTGCCAGCGGCTGGATTTAATCGCACTGACTATCAGCTGGATCGAGAAACCTACGCGGCATTTGGTCAACTTAAGTATCAGCCGGTTGCCCCCTTAACTGTGACCGCTGGACTCCGCTACGAAGCCTCTACCAGCCGTCTTAATCGACAGAGTACCTTTGAGGTCGCAGACAGTCTGCTGGTGCTGCCCACTGCCCCCCCGCTAAATGACAACAACCGCATCGACGGTGAGCTGTTGCCCCGGCTGGCAGTAGACTATCAAATCAGTCCTAACCTGCTGGCCTACGCCAGTGTCACCCGAGGATATCGCCCTGGCGGGCTCAACCCAACGGCAGAACAAACTGGCATATTAGAATACGAGGAAGAGACTGCTTGGAACTATGAGCTGGGATTAAAAACTAGCTGGCTCGACAATCGGCTAACGGCCAATTTGGCTTTGTTTACTAACCAGGTGGATGACTATCAGCTACTGTTTCGGGGGTTTGATGCAGTTTCTAGTGAGATTGTCAATGCTGATGCTCAAATTAGCGGCTTGGAGTTTGAGCTGCGGGCGACGCCGCTAGATGGGCTAGATCTGACGGCTGGTTTTGGCTATGTGGATGCTCGCTTTGATAACGCCACAAATCCGTTTACCGGTCAAAATTTTGATGGCAACCGTCTGCCCTACGCGCCTAACTATACCTACAATCTAGCCGCCCAATATCGTAGCCCAGGCGGATTTTTTGGCCGCTTGGAATGGCAAGGCTATGGGAGTTCGTTTTTTGACGATGCCAATCGGCTTAAGCAAGATCCTTTTGGCTTGGTGAATGCCCAGCTGGGCTATGAGTGGGACAAGACCGGCATTTATTTGTTTGCCAATAATATTTTTGACAGCCGCTATATCACCGCGTCACTGAGTGCCTTAGGCCGAGATTTGGCGTCATTTGGCGATCCGTTTACCCTTGGCGTGCAGCTGAGGTCTAGATTCTGATGGCGCGTCCTCAACAACATCATCCCCAACAGAGTTCTCGGCAGACTCCTCAACTGCTGCAAAAGCTGGGTTTACTGGGCAGCCTATATGTGGCTCAGCATATTCCGCTGACGTTTGTGTATGAGGCGCTGCCGGTTTTCTTACGACAGCAAAATGTCTCGTTGAGCGCGCTAGGCTTACTACAGCTACTGGCGCTGCCGCTGGTGTTTAAGTTTTTGTGGTCGCCGCTGATTGACCGATTTGGGGTCACCCGCTGGGGACACTATCGGTTTTGGATTATTTGTTTTCAGCTGTTGTTGGCGGTTGCGATCGCAACCCTCGCCTTCGTAAACCTCACGCAGCAGTTCACCCTATTGCTAACCGGCTTATTACTTATCAGTCTGCTCAGCGCCAGCCAGGACATTGCTACTGATGCCTTGGCAGTGGGGCTACTCACTCCATCAGAACGGGGGTTAGGCAACGGCATTCAGCGGGGGGGCAACTCGCTCGGGGCTGTGATTGGCGGCGGCGGCATGCTGATTTTACTAGGGCTTTGGGGATGGCGAGCTGCCCTCTTGGGCATGGCAGGGATACTGCTGCTGACGCTTCTCCCGATTGTTGATCACCGTGAGCGAGCAGCGATGAAGGTGGCTGCTGCCCCAGCTAAATTTGGACGGTTAATCGGCGTCTATCGTCGCCCCGGCATGGGACGGTGGCTGATCATCCTGATACTTTATGGCATCGGGCCGTATATGGCCCTGACCATGTTTCGCCCGCTGCTGGTTGATCTAGGGCTATCGATGGGCGAGATTGGTCTGATGCTGGGGGTGATCAGCTATGGGGCAGGCATGGTGGGAGCGGTGGTTGCAGGCTTGAGCATTGCCCGATTAGGGCGTAAGCGATCACTGGTCGGGTTTAGTGCCTTACAAGGGGTGGCCATTGCCGCCTACTGCCTGCCCGCTTTTGGCCTGACGGCTTTGCCGTTGCTGTATCTGGTGGCGATGCTCACTCAGTTTATCAACAGTATGGCGATGACGGCTTTGTTTACCGTAATGATGGACAAAAGCGACGCGGCGACAGCCGGAACCGACTATACAGTGCAGTCTTCTGTGGTCTATATCAGCGGCATTATCGGAGGCACCTGTAGCGGTCTGATTGCCGATGCTGTCGGCTACCGAGGCGTGTTTGCCGTAGCCCTCGGCCTTGCCCTGCTGACGGTACTTGCCATTAGCCAGCTGTTTTTTCAGAAAGTCGTTAAGCAACCTTAGCCCCACAAGCAGCCAGACGTTTATCAATCTCTCACCCCCCTCTATTTATACAAAACGCGCCTTACCATGTCTCAACCAGACCCTATCCGCCCAGAAATTACCCAGGAAATCACCGCGACCTTCCAACAATTCCAAGCAATTCTCAAAGTGCGAGACTTTGAAGCCTTTCGAAGATTGGTTTCTCCTGAGTTTGCCTATACCGAAAACGGTGAAACGCTGACCTTGCAGCAGCTCATCGACCGAGAGCAGCAAGCCTCAAAAGGTCAGCCCGTCTCTGACATTCATTGGGAAATCGTGGATATTCAGCTAGCTGATGGCATTGCTACTGTCCAGGTCGAAGGTGACTTTACGACCCACATTAACATTGACGGCACCCGCCATGTCTATGCAGGCAAGCTCTCAGAAACGGCTCAGCTGACCAAAAATGAAGCCCATCAATGGATTTTTATTGCGGCTAATTTGCAGGTGCAGCAGATGACGCTGGATGGTCAGATAGTGGACGCGGCTATGCTCAATCAGATGCACCTTGACGCCTCGTAGCCGAAGTTATTTTATTAAATCATGATCGCCGCGTCGCCCCCTCCCCGCGTCGCCGCATCAGTCTCACTCGTAAATTTAAGGGTGACAGGCCATTAGCTATTGAGAAAAACTTGCATTAATATCACGGAAGCGGTAAATTTACGGACATTAGGTTCACTGGCTCCGAGCGGCTTTGCTGTACGGGCACGTTTCCCAGCAACCTGGATCGGCTTTCAACAAGGCTGTTGAATCTGGATAGGCGTTTGCTAGGAATCTGCGAAGTACATCAGGCAGTTGATTTGTATTGAGCACGGCCCGATATGGTTAGGTAACTGTTTTGTAAACCGACAACAATTCTATTTTTTTGGAGATTTCTGACCCATGTTCCTGACGCTGAGAAAGAGTCTTTTTATTGGTTTAGCGCTGAGCCTAGCGATTCCGGCTGGCGCTGAAGCGATTGAGTTTAACTTTGACTGGACCGGGCAAATCGCCGGGTTTCAAGTATCAGGGGCATTTGGCTACGACGAGACCCAAAGCTATGTAGATGGAATTGTGAGAACCGAGGATTTAGACTTTCTCAACATTTCCTTCTTTGATCCAGATGGAAACCTGCTGCGGACCTATACTGACAATCATCTCGATCCGGGCGTCAATTTTAACTTTGATACCCGCACCCAAGCACTGCTTCAAAATGGCAGCTTCAATGAGCCCGATGGCCTTAACCTGGGTGCCCCAAATTTTGATCGCGATAGCGGGAATGATCCAAGCTTGGCCGAAGGTCTCAGCTTTTGGTCAAAGCCGCCCCGCAGCAGCACGCCCCACCTGCACATCGATGACTGGACAGATGAATTTGGCTTTCCCCTGGGCTTTTCTTCCCATGAGGATGTGGCTTTTCCCCCCTTTACCACTCAGGAGCTGATTGACACGGGCCGGGTTGGAGAGGCTTACCTGCCACCCAACGGTCAGCCAGTTACGGCCCTTGATGAGAGGGGACAGTTTGCCCAGGTTACCGCTGTGCCAGAGCCCGCTTCTTTATTGGGTTTGTTGGCTATCGGTAGCGGTTTGCTGACAACTGGCCTCAAGCGGCGGCAGGGCAATCGTCAGGTAGAAGCTGCGAAAGTTTAGATCTCTTTTTGATGGAGATCGCACTGTCTGCCTCCAAATTGCAACCTCTGACGAACCAGGCTCAACAGCATGTCAGGCTCGGCTGGGCCAACCTTAAGAGCGGCTCAACTATTTTCACTGAATACCAGGTCTCTGCTAAAGTAATTTAATGAGAAAAAATCTTATTAAATACAGATCTAAGCCCGAATAGTATGGCGATTGAGCTGACCGATTTAGACTTTCAAGCCTTAGAAAAGCAGGCCCAGCAGCAGGGAGAGCAGCTCTATCAAACGGGTGATTTTAGTGTTCTGCAGACATTACCAAAGCAGCTGGGGGAGGGGTGCGATCGCACATTCAACCTCCGCGATGGGCTCGCGGTGGGCATTCGTAAAGGGACGCTAAGGCAGCCCATTCGCCATCTGCACCAGCACGAGTCTCGGTTCCCGCTGGTGGCTAAGTTTTACCTATCGGGCATGTCTCGGGTGCAGACGCTGGATGCTTCGGATATCGACCGTGACTATCAAGAGCGGGCGGGCTGCCACTACCTCTATCACTTGCCTAACCACACCGAAGTTGAAGAGTGGCCTGCAGATGAGCGACTTAGCGTTATTTATGTGTTTGCTGATCTGGATTATTTCAGTGCCTTTGACGCAGGGAAAACGAGCCTGCCAATGTCGCTGCAAAAGCTGTTAGCAGGGGATAGAGCCCAGCGATTTCATCAGCCTCTAGGGCGGATGACACCACAGCTGCGGCAGCTGGTGCAAACCATTCTGAACTGTCCCTATAGGGGGCTGATGCAGCAGCTCTATCTAGAGAGCAAAGCTTTAGAGCTACTGACCGCCCAGTTTGCAGTCTGGGCAGAGCAGCAGTCTGATCCAGTCTCTGTCTCACTCTCTGCCGACGATGTGCATCAGCTACACCAGGCCCGAGAAATTTTAATCCAGCGGGCAAAGCAGCCGCCCTCACTGATTGAGCTGGCCCGCCTGGTTGGGCTAAACGATCGCAAACTCAATCAGGGCTTTCGTCACCTGTTTGGGACAACGGTGTTTAGCTATTTGCAAGCATACCGCCTACAGCAGGCCAGAGAACTATTGCAAGACAATCATCTGACAGTTTCAGCAGTCGCAGCCACGGTAGGCTATCGAAACCCTGAAGCGTTTAGTACGGCCTTTCGACGCAAGTTTTCGGTAAGTCCAAAATCTTATCAGCTCAGTCAGCGAGGCTAAAAAAGTCGCGCTGACAAAGAAAAAAGTCGGTTTCGCAAAGATTGTCGCCGCTGCTGCCGCCTATGATGCCTTTACTTAACCGGAATCGCTTGCATTAGCGTCCGGTCTGAGTGAGTGAGGCCATGTGAGTGAGTGAGGCCAAATGAAACAGATAGGCACGTTTTCGATACTGCTGCTGCTGACGACAACATTGCCTGCTTTCGCGCAGGCGCAGCCAGCAGCGGCTGATTTAAAAAGTGAGTCTATGACTGCTCTCGATGGGGGACTAGCCCAAAGTGAGCCAGTCCCCGCTGAGCCGACCCCGACTGGGTCAACGGCTACAGTAGAGATTATCGGCATTCAGCTCACAGAGACAGAGACGGGTTTCACTCTGCTGCTAGAGACCCAGGGTGAGCTATCTGCACCTGAAACCTCAACAACCGGCAATGCGGTGATTGCCAACATTCCAAACGCCGTGCTGCGCTTGCCTGAGGGAGATGACTTCTTTGCTAGCAACGCGGCTGAGGGTATCGC
>JBCCRZ010000300.1:0-7211 GCA_039200855.1 Cyanobacteria bacterium P01_D01_bin.44
AGACTTCTGATCAGATTATGCTCAGGGTACCGGGTCTTAAAATAGATATCTCCGGCCAAATAGTCTGTAAAAAAGCGCAGCCCTAACTCAAAGGGCAGCAACCGAATTGCATCGTATAGATAGGTGTAATCTGGTGGCGTCAAAAAGTCTTGGGCAATCGAGCTATAGCCCTGCAAAATGGCTTTGCACAAATCTGTCTGAAACTGGACCTGCTCCCATTGAGCCGTTTCTTCACCCAGAGGGTTACAGCCAGACCGGATACAGTCGCCGATATCATAGTGCACCAGTCCTGGCTTAATCGTATCCAGGTCAATCAGGCTGATGGCTTGCTGGGTTGCGGTATCAAACAGGACATTATTAACCTTAGGATCGCCGTGCATGAGCCGCAGGGGCAGGTGCCCAGCCTGCTTAGCACGCTCTAAAACCCCGGCCCAGGACGTGCGATCGCGAATAAAGTCCAAACAATAGCGGACTTCGGGGACGTCAGACAGGGTCGCGTGGGCCAGGACAGCGCTGTACTGGTCCAGGTAGCGCGGTGTGATGTGAAACCCTGGCAGCGTATCGGCCAGCTGCTGGGGCGGCAAATCGCTCACCAGGGCGTGAAATATCCCCAGGCCGTAGCCCACCTCCCAGGCCTGGGACTCGGTTTCTAAGGTTTCTAAAGTGATGGCATTGGGGATAAAGCTAAGGGCCCGCCAAAAGTTACCGCCCGGTTCTAGCCAGTGGTCCTGCCCCAATTTTGTATGCAAAACGCGGGGCATCTCCCAACGGCGAGACGGCGGCGAATGGACCAGGCGTTGGCGCACATGTTCGCTGACCATGCGCAGGTTGCCCATCACCGCAGCAGGCTGCTGAAAAACAGCCGTATTCAGCTGCTGTAATACAAAATGGGGATCCCAGGGCCGGTGGTTTACGTCATCTAAGGCAACCAAGTAGGTATTGTTGATATTGCCGTTACCCAATGGGTGAATCTGACGGATACGACCCTGACGCATAAACCGCTGAGCGATAGATTGTAAGGCATCTACTGAAGCGTTGGTGTGGGACGCTAAGGCCATTATGAGAAAAAATAAGGTGACGGATGGAACCGGCCCCATCATACCGCCTTTGTTGAATGCCCCGGAGAACTGCGAATGACCTTGGGGGCCCTTTAGTTGAATGATTGTGGGTTAAGGGTGCACAGGAGCAGGCTCGTTTCCCTTCAGGAATTTTGCAACAATTTTTGCGTTAGCTCAGTCAATGGATAATGAACTCTGAAGGATCCCTCAAGTTCATTGGGTCAAGGGACTATCCCTGATATCGGAAGCTTCTTTCATATTATTATTGCAAGAAAATCAAGGCCCCCTGCATGCAGTCACTTTCTGATCTCTCGCTGCCTGATTTTTCTGGGCACGGCTACCAAATAGAAAAGGAGTTGGGGGCCAACCGAGCCGGGGGGCGGGTCACCTATTTAGCCATCCATCTAAAATCGGAGCGGCCCGTTGTCATCAAGCAGTTTCAGTTTGCCCGATCTTCAGCAAACTGGGTTGATTATGATGCCCTCAAGCAGGAGGTCCAGATCCTCAAGGACTTGCGTCACCCTGGGATTCCTCGCTATCTGGGCTCTTTTCAATCAGAAGAAGGCTTTTGTATGGTGCAGGAGTATAAACCTGCCCAGTCTTTGGCAGAGGCCCGCAGCTTTAGTCCAGATGAGGTCCGTCAGCTTGCGATCGCAATCCTCGAGATCCTGGCTTATCTGCAAAATCGCATTCCCGCCGTCATTCACCGAGACGTCAAGCCCGCCAATATCCTGGTCGATGAGGACGTCAATGTCTACCTGGTAGACTTTGGCTTTGCCCGCGTGGGCGATGGCGAAGTCGGCGTTAGCAGCGTGGTCAAAGGCACCCTGGGCTTTATGCCCCCCGAGCAGTTGTTTAACCGACAGCTCACCGAAGCCTCCGACCTGTACGGCTTGGGCATGACCATCATCTGTTTGCTCACCAATACCCCCGCCGCCGATGTCGGCTCCCTGGTTGACATCAGCTATCGAGTCGATTTCAAAACCCTCAAGTCTAATATCAGCCCCCGCTGGGTCAAATGGCTTGAGAAAATGGTCGAACCCCGTATCAGCGAGCGATTTGCCAATGCCGCCGCGGCGTTAGACGCCATTCCTGAGCACTCGCTGCGCCAGCCCGAGGCTCGCTTTAGCCATACCAATGTTGAGCTGGTAGCCCGCGAGCGCGGTGAGCTGTTGACCCAGACCATCACTCTCAAAAATACGGTGCCTGAGACCCAGCTAGAAGGCTATTGGGAAGTTGACCCCCACCCCAGTGACCCCCCCGTCGCCACCGGCAACCACAGTTGGATCCGGTTTTTGCCCGCCACGTTTCACGGCAATGAGATCACCAGTCAGATCCAGGTAGACACCCGCCAGCTCATGACTGGTAAACGCTACAGTCGTCAACTCTTGCTGCGAACTAACGCTAACCCGAGCGTTTACCTGATGACCTTAAATGTGCAAACGGCTCCCCTTCCCATCCATCACAAAGGATTTTCCTATGGCTTGTTGGGGGTGCTGCTGGGGTGCTGCTGGGTAACCGCCTGGTTGTTTGCAGCCATGCTGCCGGTCCAAGACCTCCAGTCAGAGGCCATGCGGGCCATTGGGCTGACTGTGTGTTGCGGGGGCGGGATCGGGCTACAGCTTGCTGCCTGGATCTTGATGGAAGCCGGTATGCGATTTGGCAGCAAATCAGTCGCTGTCTCTGGGTTTATCGTGATCTTGAGTACCCTGCTGGCCTGGGTGAGTGCTGGGGTCATTCCTATTGACAGCTTTGTACTCGCCTCTACAGCCGGGATTGGTCTGTTTGGGGGCAGCATCATCGGCATCACCACTGGCATGATGATCGACACCCTCTGGCGTCGAGGGTTCAAACAAATCTTCTCAATCTTGCTGCCAATGGCAACGTCCTCTTTTGCGGTGCTGCTGGGGGCCAGTCGAGGGCTTGATTTTCTCAACAACTGGTTATTGATTGGCTTGATCAGTACGGGGGCAGCCACGGCAGCCATGCTGACCTACTTGCCTATCCAACGCGCCCAGGCGATTGCCGCCTATCGCGCCGCCGAGCGCCGGATGATTCGGCCTTGAGCCCTTAAAACGAGCTTAAACATTTGAGAATTAACCTTAAGCATTGGACTCAGGCACCCAACCTTGAGGTTGACTGGCTTATGATTGGAACAGGGTAGGCTTTCGAAAAGCCATCAAGGAGATCACATGACCCACGCTTCGTTTCATGCTGATGATTTGCCCCCGGCTCAGCTCTCACGGCAGGATCGAATTTGGCATTATCAGTTAGAAGCCGCCACTGGCAAACGCTTTTTTGAAATCTGTGGCGGCTCCCTGCAGGCACTTTTGATGAGCTGTCAGTGGAAAGTCTCAAGTACCGCCCAGGCATTGATATTGGAAATTCATTGCCCCCAACCGCCGACCAAACAGCGCGTTTTAAACCACATCAAACCTTTGGGTCGCCAACTTGCTCAGTTCTCACCCCGCGCCGTTATCCGAATTACCACCCCTGAGGCGGACCCTCTAGAAATTAGAGTGGATGAGCTGACGGCTCTGTGGTGATCGGTTTGTGATGATAGCAGCGATGTATATCGGGTGAGTGGCTACTTGCGAGGGTTTTGCTGGGCCGATCTTTTACCCTCACGATTTTGCCGAACCGCCTCATCTAACGAAGTTTTATCCACCGTCCAAAAGACCTCGGGCACTGGGTCATAGCCGCCTTTGCAAAACGGTTGACAGCGCACAATGCGCTTCAGTGCCAGCCAACTCCCCCGCAGCGCCCCAAATCGCTGGACGGCCTCGATCGCATATTGAGAACAGGTGGGTGTAAACCGACAAACAGGGGGAAAGAGGGGAGAGATTAAGGTGCGATAGCCTCGGATCAGGCTGATTAGCAGAAATTTCATAGGCGTGGGGATGCTGATTCTACTGTAGCCCATGGGGTAGATGGAGTTTAGGCGTCAAACAGCGCCGCCAGGGTTTCTGTGTAGGGCGGATAGGCAATGCCTTTCTCTGTAATAATGGCCGTGATATATTCACTCGGCGTCACATCAAATGCGGGATTTAGCACCTGGGTGCCCTCCGGCGTGATCGGCTGTCCTTGGATATGGGTAATCTCCTCGGGGGCGCGTTCTTCGATCTTGATCGCATCGCCGCTGCTGAGGGATCGGTCGAGGGTGCTCAGGGGACAGGCCACATAGAAAGGAACATTATGCGCCTTTGCCACAATCGCCAGGTTGTAGGTGCCGATTTTGTTGGCAACGTCGCCGTTGGCACTGACGCGATCGCACCCTACCAGACAGCAGTCGATTTTCTGCGTTTTCATCACATAGCCAGAGGCCCCATCCACAATCACCTGATGGGGAATGCCATAGGCTTTTAGCTCGTAGGCCGAGAGGCTAGCCCCCTGTAATCGCGGACGGGTTTCATCTAAAAAGGCATGAATCTGCTTGCCCTGCTCATGGGCGATGCGAATCACCCCCAAGGCAGTGCCATAGTCCACCGTTGCTAGGGCTCCGGTATTGCAGTGGTGGATGACCTGAGCCCTATCTGGGATCAACGGTTGCGCATTGAGCCCCAGCTGGCGGTTAATTTGAACGTCTTCTGCAAACATCGCCTGGGCTTCGTCAACGAGCCGCAGCCGCAGCCCCTCTACCGAGTTAGCGGGCGCTGACGCCATAGCTAACATCCGCTTCACTGCCCAGGCCAGGTTGACCGCTGTGGGTCGCGCCTGCATCAGCAGATCAGCCGCTGTTTGTAAATCAGTGAGCAGCGTATCAACCTGGGTTGCCTGAGATTGACGAGCTGCTAGCACCATGCCAAAGGCCGCCGTCACCCCAATCGCTGGGGCACCCCGCACCACCATCGCCCGAATGGCCTCAGCTACCGAAACTGGGGCATGGTACTCGAGGTAGACTGTTTGGTGAGGTAGCTGGCGCTGATCCAGCAAGACTAGCGTTTCATTTTTCCAAGCAATACTGCGAAACGAGACCACAGGCTTATTTCTCCCTGTTAAAGATGCGTTCATCCGAGACCATCGCATAAATAGCGTCCCTGATGGTGCAAATTATCCAGCTATTTGTGCGATGGTCTTGCAGTAGTATAAAAGCCCCACCTGATAAGGCCCATTTCTTAAATCAACCCAAGCCTAGATTGATCATGTCCCATACCTTGGTATAAATCCTTAAGATTCTTTTCATTGGAGGAATGCTGAGTGCCCCGAAAGAAAGCCACCCAGCCCATTAAAAATGAACCTGAGAATGAGCCCCATTCAGGTAGGTCAGGGTCTCCCCTGGACTCGTCGGATCTGCGTGAGGCCCTTAGCTGGGTGATCGCAGATATCCATGCAAAGGGCTGGGCACGGGGAACCGGCGGAAACTTTAGCGCCGTCTTAGACCAAAAGCCCACCACATTGCTGATGGCCCCCAGCGGGGTAGATAAGGGTCTGGTAAAACCCAGCGAACTTCTAGAAGTCAACGACAAAGGCAAGGTGATTGCTGGTGAGGGGAAAGCTTCGGCAGAGACCCCCCTCCACCTGGCGATTGTCTCGGCAACCCAGGCCAGTGCGGTCCTCCACACCCATTCTATTTTTGGGACATTGCTGTCTATGCACTACGCCCCCCTGGGTGAAATCGTCTTTAGCGGCTACGAAATGCTCAAGGGCCTAGAGGGCATCCACAGCCATGATGATCGGGTTTCATTGCCGATTATGCCGAACTCCCAAGACATGAAGCAGCTAAGCAGAGACGTTAAACACCTGCTCAAGCTGCATCCCGACCTCCATGGACTATTGCTAGCCGGACACGGGCTTTATACCTGGGGCGAAACCCTGTTTCAGGCCCGTCGCCATGTCGAGATTCTAGAGTTTTTCTTTGAGCTGGCCTATCACAAGTTGGCCTTACCTAAACGCAAATAGGTGAATACGAAGGCTACTCATGGCATGAAAGCGATTTATCGAATGGAAGCGATTCATTGGGAGGCGATTAATTATGGCGGCTTTAAATATTCCAGCGGAGCACCGTCAACTGTACGCGGTGGATAAGATTCAAACGTATTTAGCCGACCTTGGCATCGGCTACGAACAGTGGCAGCCTACCCAACCCCTGGGAGAAAACGCCACCCCCGACGAAATCTTAGCGGCCTATGCCGCCGACATCGATCGGATGAAAGTCGCAGGCGGCTACACAACGGCTGATGTCATCGACATCAAACCCGACACCCCCAACCTCGATGCCATGCTCGACAAGTTCAACAAAGAGCACTGGCATGACGAAGACGAAGTTCGCTTTATCCTTGCCGGTCATGGTCAGTTTTATATTCACCCTCCCAATGGCCCTGTTGTAGGTGTAGAAGTTGGCCCCAGCGATCTGCTCGTTGTCCCGCGTGGCACCTACCACTGGTTTGACTTGCTCGCCGACCGTCGTGTTCGCGCCATTCGCTTGTTCCAGGACACCGCCGGGTGGACGCCACACTACACAGGCAGTGGGGAAGAGGTGAGAGTCGCGGAGATGTTGTCTTAAATGCCTGTGCCCTATTCTGATTCTGTCTCTACTCTGTTACTCGATATAGAAGGCACTACGACGCCCGTGTCCTATGTCTTCGATGTGCTTTTTCCCTTTGCCAGTGATCACGTTGAAGATTTTCTTGAAATACAGGGACAGGCGGGTGATGTTCAGGGTGACCTGACTCTTCTGCGACAGGAATATCAGGCCGAGTCAAATCCCGTCCCCCCCTGGGCAGGAGACGACCCGACCGCAGCGGTGCCGTATATCCACCATCTCATCGCCATCGATCGCAAGTCCACTGGCTTAAAGTCTTTACAGGGTAAAATTTGGAATGCGGGGTATCAAGCAGGCACGCTCAGGTCAGAACTTTTCCTGGATGTAAAACCGGCCTTTGAGCGCTGGCAGACAGCCGGTAAAGCCATTTATATTTTCTCATCGGGCAGTGTGCAGGCCCAAAAGCTGATCTTTCGTTACAGTCAGGACGGTGACCTGACGCCCCATATCAGGGGGTATTTTGACACCACCACTGGGCCAAAACGTGAGACGGATAGCTATCGCAAGATTGCTGAGAAAATTGGGATACTGCCTGGTCAGATTTTGTTTATCTCAGATGTAGTAGCCGAACTACAACCGGCACGAGACGCCGGATTTGAAACCTTGTTTTC
>JBCCRZ010000301.1:0-7201 GCA_039200855.1 Cyanobacteria bacterium P01_D01_bin.44
ACCCGCCCCGACCTCGGCCACCAGCGTCTCTGGATGTGGCGCGGCTGGCGAATTCGCTATACCTACTTGATGCCAGATAACCCGGAGGCTCAGACGGCGACGCCGCTGCTGCTGGTACATGGGTTTGGGGCCAGTCTGGAGCAGTGGCGGCATAATTTGAGGGCGCTGAGCCAGCAGCGTCCGGTGTATGCGTTAGACCTTTTGGGCTTTGGCGGTTCTCAAAAGCCCGCAACAATGCTGGGGGCTAAGGTATGGCAGGCCCAGGTGTTTGAGTTTTGGCAGACGGTGATAGGGCAACCGGTGATTTTAATGGGGCACTCATTGGGGGCTTTGGTGGCGCTCACCAGCGCGGCGGGCCATCCGCAGATGGTAGCGCGGCTGATTATGCTGACATTGCCCCTGGCGCGGCAAGAGTTAGTCAGCGGCTGGCTCGATCGGCTATCGCGGGGGGTGGAGAGTGTGTTTGCCTCGCCGCTGCTGCTGCGGCCTTTATTTCAGTTAGTGCGACGGCCCTGGTTTTTGCGTGCAGTGTTGCGAAAAGTTTATCGGCAGCCGGAACGGGTAGATGATGATTTGGTCGCGGCGCTTGCAAGGCCAACTGGCGATCGCGGCGCAGCCAGAACGCTGTGTTATCTGGTGCGATCGCGGACCACCGCTGACTTTAGCCCCACCACCCACGATCTGATTGAGCAGCTACAAATCCCGATTTTGTTGCTATGGGGGACTGAGGACACAGTTATCCCAATCCGCTGGGCGGAGCAGATTGTGCCGCTAAATCCACGGCTGACATTCCAGGTGATTGAAAATGCTGGACACTTTTTGTATGACGAATCGCCAGGGGAATTGCACGGTGCGATCGCAAACTGGTTGTGAAATGCCGGGGATTCTGTAGGGGCGAGGCGACCTCGCCCCTACAGGGGAAACGCCGTTGACCCTAAACCATTGCGGTTGGGGCCTTTCGAACGCCGACGATGGTTCCATTTACGAATGGCGGCGGCCCTGCGCTGGGTTGGGGTCATATACCCCTCCATCTCGACCACATTATCTGCGGTCTCTTGGGGCTTTTGCACCGTATTCAGGCAATCCTCAAGGCTGCTGTAATAAGGCTCCAGCGCCAGTGCCCGCTCCAGCTCATCGACATCGCGAAAACGCTCATCGAGATCGGTCTTGAGCATCTTGGTCAAAATCTTGAGAAAGTGAGGCGTCAGGTGTACAGAATTTTGCCACCGCAGCTCGTGGGTTTCTGGATCAACGTCAAATTCCATCGGTGACCGCCCCGTCAGTAAATAAAGGCAGGTCACCCCAATGGCATAGATATCACTGGCATAGCTAGGTCGTAACGCCAGCTGCTCAGGGGGTGCAAACCCCATGGTGCCCACAAAATGGGTCATCGGAGAGGCGTCAGCATCCGGCCCCTCCTCGTGATTCAGGCATTCGCGCACCGCCCCAAAATCAATTAGCACCAGACGCTGGTCATCGCGACAGCGGATCAGATTAGGCGGCTTAATATCCCGATGGATCACGCGACTGCTGTGAATGTAGCGCACCACCGGAATGATCTCGTGCAAAAACTGTTTAACCTTGGCTTCTTTCTGGGCACCAGACTTGCGGATTTCTTTACTCAGGGTCTCACCGTGGATATATTCTTGAACCAGGTAAAACTCCCCTTTAAAGGTGAAGTAGTCAAGCAGCAGCGGCAGCTGAGAATGGCTACCTAAGCGGCCCAAAATTCGCGCTTCTCGGCGAAAGCGCTGCTTGGCTCGCTCCAGGGCGATGGGATTATTGACCTTGGGAAACAACTGCTTAATCACACAAAACGGGGACCCAGGTAGCATTTGATCGCGAGCCAAATGAGTCACACCAAAACCACCCCGACCCAAAATACGAACGACTTCGTAGCGATCTCGAAACAGCTGGTCGGAGTCGCAGAGCTTTTTGAGGCGAGTATCGCGTTTAGGAGAACGAAAATCTGACATACGCGGAACAGAGGGAAACATAAGGTATCCGCAACCGGGAATAAGCAACGGCCACTCTATAAAAGAAATACGGCCTATCAGGGGTTAGAGCAGTGATTTCGATCGCGGTGAGGTGGTGAGTTGAGCGGTTCAAGGGTCAACAAACTTGGGCAATGAAAATTTAAAATTGCTACCTTCTTCTAGGATACTGTCAACTTTTATACTTCCTCCCTGTAATTCAATAAGTCTTTGACAAATCGCGAGGCCAATCCCTGTGCCACCAGAGTCGCGACTGCGAGATCGATCGGCCCGCCAAAATCGCTCGAATATGTGTGGCAGATCCTCTGGGGCAATGCCAATGCCGGTGTCGGCCACCTCCACCCAAAGGGCCTGATCTGTTTCTGACACGGTTACTACAATGCTGCCCGTCGGCGTGTAGCGAAGAGCATTGCTCAATAGATTGACTAAAATCTGCTCAACCCGAGCGGGGTCAGCCCGCACTGGCGATAGCTGCGACGGCATTTTTAAGGACAGCACCCGCGCCCCATCATCCACCAGCTGATCCTTAAAGCGATGAACCACCTGCGTCACCACAGGTGCTAACTCAAGCTTCTGGCGGTGAATGGGCAAATACCCTGCCTCTAGTTTAGAGAGTTCCTGGAGATCGTCAATCAACCGCTGTAGTCGGGTTGTCTCGCCAATCAACCGCTGATAGGTGTCTGACGACGCCGGTAGAGTTCCATCTGAGAGCCCCTCCAGATAACCTTTGACAACAGTTAATGGGGTCCGCAGCTCGTGGGTCAAGTCACTAACCAGATCGCGCCGACGCTGCTCAACCCCCTCAAGATCGCCAGCCATGCGGTTAAAACTCAGGCCCAGCTGATTAAACTCTGGGATGTCTAGGGGCGGCACCCGAGCTTTCCAATCACCGGTTGCATACCGTTGGGTAATCGTCTCCATCCGACTGAGTGGGCGAATAATCCGCCGCGAGATCAAATAGCTCAGCCCCCCCGCCGCACTTGCCCCCAACACCACTGACCAGAGCATGCCCCGCTGCCATGCATCGGTAAACCCTTCTAAGATTTGACCGCGAATGTGCTGCACCCGCACCCCGCGCCCCTCTAGCCGTTCTAAAGTCACCACAAAGTAGCGCGGTGTATAGAGCCGACTCACCACCGCTAACGCCAAAATAGCCACCCCCATGACAATCAAGTGGGAAAACAGCAGACGCGTTCTTAACGGCAGATTTTTAGACATTTAAGTCATACATCCTCAAACCGATAACCCACCCCAATGACGGTCTTGACGAAGCTAGGCTGGGAGGGATCGGGCTCGATTTTTTTTCGCAATCGGGCGATGTGGGTATCGACCACTCGCTCATCGCCAAAAAATTCGTCGCCCCAGAGCTTTTCAATCAGCTGGGTACGATTCCAGACGCGACCAGGATAGCTCATAAAGGTAGCCAACAGGTCAAATTCGAGGGGGGTCAGCTCGATTGGCTCCGTGCCTTGATCTAACTGACGGACAGCGGTTCGCTGATCCAGATCCACAACAAAGTGGTCGGTTCGGTACGTATTCGCAGGGCTTTGCTCGTGATGGCGCAAGCTTCGCCGCAGCAGGGCCCGCACCCGAGCCACCAGCTCCCGAGGGCTAAAGGGCTTAACCATATAGTCATCAGCCCCAGTCGAGAGGCCAATAATCCGATCGAGTTCTTCGCCTTTGGCTGTCAGCATCAGGATATAAGGATCTTTAGGCCCAGGCTGCTGACGAATCCGAGCGCAGACTTCTAGCCCATCTAAGCCGGGCAGCATCAGGTCCAAAATAATTAAATCTGGTTGAAAAGCCTTGAAAGTCTCAATCGCAGTGATACCATCTCGACACACTTGGCAGGTAAAGTTCTCTTGACTCAAATAAAGTCGAATCAGCTCCGCGATTTCGGCCTCATCTTCTACGATTAGAATTTTCATTGGCAAATCGAGCCCAAATGCGTTGCTAGAGTAACACTTTAACGCTAGAGTAGCCTTCGCTATCAGGTAGAATCCTACACACTGTGTGTTCAAAAAATGTGTTCAAAGGCATTTTCGAAAATAAAATCGAATTATTCAAAATATCGGCAGCTGTCCGATTGAGGAAATAGCAATGAACCCTTCCGTATCGGCATTTACCCTGGCTCATCTCACTCAAACCCTCACCGACTATCTCAATCAAACCTTGCAAAAGGGCGTGGCAGCCCGCTGTGCGATCAATCGGGGCAAGCTCATGGTGCTGATTGAGCATCACGCTGAGCAATCTGTAAACAGTGCCTCTATCTTTGAGAAAGTAGAAGGATTGGTCCGCCAGCAGCTCACTGATGCAGGGCTACCGGAGGAAGCGTCGGATCTGGTCACGGCCACCGATGAGGTGAATGTACAGCTCTATATTAAGCATGCAGCCGCCAGCCAACCCCAAGATATGCATCGGTTTAGCTGGCAGCTCAGCGATGGATTTGATGCAGTCTTTGGCGAAAAATCAATTGCCGATGCCGATGCCCATGCCTTCGAACCCGCCTTTCCAGAGACCTTAGAAGACCCCTCCGAATCTGATTTTGCAGAGGATTCTTACCTGGGCGACCTCCCTGAGATCGACTCTATGGAGGAGACGCTAGCCTACGACGGCACAGATGAAACGGAGCTGATGACCGGTGCCGAAGCCTTACAAAACCGGTTCGGCATGGGAGAAGTTGAGGGTGCAGAGGATATTCATCTGGATGAAGAAGCCCTTGAGCTTGAGTATGAAGGCATCGAAGTCGAAGACCCTGACCTCACCTCGACTGAGCTAGAAGCTGAGGCTCAGGCGCTCTGGGGCGATGCCCTCGATGGGGAACCCGGCAACGAGGCAGCGCCTAATGTGGCCGCCGTAGATGAGTCGGATGTGCTCAATCGGACCCCCAGCAAAAAACGGTTTGAGCTACCGATTGAGCCTAGAGCCTTTGCCGCAGGTCTATTGGCAAGCTTAATTGTAGGCGGGCTGGGCTATGTGCTGACGCGCCCCTGCAACTTTGGCAGATGCGATCGCATCACTAAAGCCGAGGCCCTCGGTGACGCCGCTCGAGTTGCCCTTAGCGATAACCCCTCCCCCCAAACCGTGCTGGATATGCGAGACCAGCTCACCACCGCAGTGCAGCAGCTGCGCCCCATCCCCCCCTGGTCATTTCATCGAGACGATGCCCAAACGTTGCTAGACACCTATCAAGGGGAGGTCAATGACCTGGACAGCGTAATCAATGCCCAGCAAGAGGCCACCGTCGCCGCCGATGAAAGTCAGTCGCCCCCCCACCCAATCAAGCACTGGCAGACGGTCGCTGACCAATGGCGAGATGCGATCGCGCTGTTAGAAAGCATCTCCCCCGAGAGCACCATCCATACCGAAATTGTTGCCCCCAAGCTGACCGAATATCGCAATAACCTTAACACCATCGAAGGGCGTATCGCCGCCGAACAATCTGCCGACAACAGCGTCAATCAGGCCCTGCAATCGGCCCTGCTCGCTACTAAACTGGCCGAAAAAGCCACCTCCCTCGAAGCGTGGGAAACCGCCCTGCGCCAGTGGGAAAATGCTGTTCGTCAGCTCAAGCAAATCCCCAACGGCACCCTGGCCTACGGCGAAGCCCAAAAGCTGCTGCCTAAGTACGACGCCGAGCTGAGCAAAGTCAGAAATCGGACCCGCCAGGAGCGCGTCGCCAACCAGTTTTATAACGAAGCCGTGCGCTACGCCGCCGAAGCCCGCAACTATGAATCTCAAGACCAGTGGACCCTGGCCATGATGAACTGGCGCAATGCCCTCACCCAGGCCAAAGGGATTCCCCAGGGCACTGCCCGCCACGCTGAGAGCCAAAACTTGATCAAAACCTACCAGACCTCCCTCAGCAAGTCCCAAGACAACCTGCGACAGGCAACACGGTTCCAAAAAGCGGAAAGCAATATCAACACGGTTTGCGGCAGCGCCTTGCAATACTGCACCTACGCCATGCAAAACGGCAAGGTACGCCTGAATATTGCAGCTGGCTATGACGATCTGATCGAGCTATCGATCACCCCACCCACCCAGCGGCCTGCCCCCGCGGCTAATCAGCAGATGATTTTCCAGGCTAACAACATGCTGGAGCGGATTACTAATATCGGCAAACAAACCCAGCTGCAGATCGAGCTATACGACGCGGGCGGGGCATTTATCGCCCGGTATCAGCCGGATTTGAATGGGTATGTGAAGCGGTAGGGAGTGGGTAATGGGTGGTGGGTAGTGGGTAGTGGGTGGATGAGGAGACGCGGAGGTAGGGGCTGGCCTTGTGCCTGTCCAGGCCAGGATTAAACGCAATCAACCGAGAGCCACAAATGTCTTACAGTCAGTTCAAAACCCTGGGTCAAGCCCTTGATGCGTTTGAGCTAGATCTTCAGGAACAGGGATTTTTCCCAGACATTAAGCCCATTTCACCCTCTGAGGTGCTATCAAGCTACCTCAAAGATACCTTACCCATCGTCTCGATTACCGGGAGTGAAAAGGCCAGATCGGAAGGCATCATTTATCCTGTGCTCACCGAAGTACGGCGAATTTTGCACAAGCAAATCTCTCTATTTTCGGGCGAGGAATTTAACGTGGATGCAGAACACGGGCTTAATGGGATCTGCGATTTTGTCCTAAGCCGTTCACCCAAGCAGCTGTTAATTCAGGCTCCGGTGGTGATGATGGCCGAAGCCAAACGAGCCGATTTATCGATGGGCATTGGTCAGTGTTTGGCGGAGATGGTTGCTGCCCAGCGATTTAATCACCAAAAGATGTCTTCGATTGAAACCATCTATGGCTGCGTCACCAGCGGCAGCCAATGGTTATTTCTGCGACTTCACAACCAGACCGTGACTATCGATCCAATTGAGTATGCATTGCCCCCAGTTGACCAAATTTTGGGCTATCTGGTTTGGATGGTCAGTGAAGGGTAGTGAGCTAGCCAGCCAGCCTGAGATGGTGAGGTGATTCACCCATTTAACCTCTCACCAGCACAGCGCACTCACCAGCGCAGCGTACTCACCCACCACTCAAAAAGCCCACCTTTAAGTCGTAGGCAGTATAGAGGGGTGCGATACAATAAATCTGCTCCCTATCACAGATGAGTCATGTCCCAAGGTACTGAGCCACGGGTGCGATGGACGGCCGCCGACCTCGAGCTGCTGCCTGAAAGCAGCAATCGCTACGAAATCATCGACGGAGACTTG
>JBCCRZ010000302.1:0-7170 GCA_039200855.1 Cyanobacteria bacterium P01_D01_bin.44
CAAGCATCGAGAAACCGTGCTGGCTGACTTTGACTTAACAGTGTGGTCCTTCGATATGCTGGCGACCTTGCGGCGTCAGGGGCCTCCTTATCAACTTAAGCCAACTGAGCTATATCATTGGCTTATGCTTTCTTCGGGGGCTATGACTAACCGCATTGATCGGCTTGAAAAAAATGGATTAGTAACGCGGCTGCGAGATCCTGATGATCGTCGTAGCGTTATTGTGCAACTCTCTGACACTGGCGTGGAGCGAATCGATGCAGCAATGCCGATATTGTTTGAACGGGAAAAGCAATTTCTAGCAGACTTGAGTCAGACCGAAACGACAGATTTGATAACGCTACTACAGCAATTTCTAGCGACAGTGCATCAACAAATATCTTAAACATCACGGTTTTGAGAGGACTTGTCTCATCCTATTTTTTGAGAAGTTGTCTCCAATACAAGTGAGGCTGTTCAAAATACTCCCAACGATGAAAATCTCACAAATAGAAATTGCTAACACCATGTTGAACGGCCCATTTCCAACTACTTGTTAGGCGGCGACGCAAAACAGTGCTCATGGGCCTAGGGTTCGTGACACACTACTTCAATGTTATGGCCGTCTGGTCCAATAACAAATGCGGCGTAATACGTTCCACTATATTCTGGGCGTATGCCTGGTGCACCGTTATCTTTTGCTCCGGCATCAAGCGATGCCCGATAAAAGTCGTCAACCTGCTCGCGATTCTGCGCGACGAATGCGAGATGAAGGTGTCCGGGTGTTTCCTCGACTCGACGGATACACAGTGATGATTTGCCATCAGAACTAAGCTCAATACCGAGCGGCCCCTCTGAAACGACTTCTATGCCGATTGGTTTCAAGGCTTTAAGAAAAAAGGTTTTACTGGCTTCATAGTCGCTGGTGCCAAAGACTACGTGATCAAACATATTTACTCCTAAAACGTGCGATCTCGCGGTGATTGGGTTTCTTTTCGGTGACTCTCGGAGCACATGGTTAAGCCGCCTAACGTGAAGCTGAGCGGTGGCTAATACTTTTGCATTGATGCCTGGATTGTAAATTCCGTCCGCTCCTGCGCAGGGTTAGCTGCTTACGTCTCAATACAGCCGCTCAACGTTCAGGATGAATGAGTTTAACCTGCGGAAAATAGGTTTCATATTTACTGACATCTCTAGTTATCAACTCAAACTTTGAGACAGCCACATGCGCGCCAATAAAAAAATCAGGCAATGGTGATGTTTTAGTGCCTTTATTCTTTCTATATGTTAAGAATACTTTCCCCGTCAGGAATAATGCCTCACGCGGCATTTCCAAGACTCTAATATCTAGGGCCGTAATAGCGTTTTCCACTTCTTCGATTCTTTTGAAACCAATAGATATCTCTGTATACACAATAGAATTGATATACAGCGTATTCGTTTGACTATAGGTCTCTAGTATTGTCTCTGACCACTCAGCCCAGTGCGGGTCGTCGGTAAATAAATCTAACAACACACAGGAATCAATGAAAACACCATTCATCATGGCTCTCTAGTTAGCTCCATGATCTCGTCAGTTGACATGTCTGCTGTTGCTATTCCTCTGAGTTTCTTAAATTTCCCTGTCGCTTTTGGGTTATCAGTTTTAACGATATAGAACCGACCATTATCTTCAATGAACTCAATTTCAGTTTCAGGGGTAATGCCTAAAACTTCTCTAACGCTTCTAGGGATAGTTACTTGCCCTTTTGCAGTCACACGCATGACTTTAAAGCTCCAAGAAAAAGTAATACCATTATAGTATTACTTTTTGAGCTTGCAACACTTTTATATAGAGCTGTTATTTTTATAGCTGTTTTCTGATTGGCGATCGCGCTTTGCCAGAACGGGATTAGTTATGAGTAGGGGGCGATCGCTCTCAATCAGAACTAGGAGGTTGCTAACGGTCGAACTCACCGGACACAGAGAGTTTTGTAACTCAACCAGTCATACTGGTGTGTTCCGGTGCAGTGCAGTTATGCCGCGCTCGCTTTTAAGTAGTTATCCAACTTGTCAACACACTCTGGCAAATTTCTACGCCCTAATCCAATCCGAAAATTTTTCTCCCCGTAGTCAAAATATGTACTCGGTAGAAGTAAAACGCCTTGCTGATTAACTAAATCAATGCAAAACTCCTCCACATTTACAGCTTGCTTAAGACTTGGAAATGCTGTTGATCCTCCCTCAGGTGCTGTCCAGTTGAAGGAATCAGTATAACGCGAGAAGAATCCATTGCATATCTCAATGTTTGCTGCAATAATCGCTCGATTACGCTGGACAATTTTATCTCGATTGCGAAGCGCCAAAGTTGACAAAAACTCACTGGGAGCGCTGCTACAAATTGAGGTAAAGTCCTTAAACTCTGCCATCGCTTGATAAATCTCTTGATTGTGAGTTGCAATCCAACCAATCCGCAATCCAGCTAATCCATAAGTTTTTGACATTACTCCCAAGGAAACTGCATTTTCATACAGATCGCAAGCTGCTGGCAGAGTGTCTTCATCTCGATATTCCAGAAATCGGTAAACCTCATCAGAGAATAGAAGAAGCTTGTGCTTTCTACAGATCACAATCAATTCTTCTAGCTTGGCTCGGCTCATGACATAGCCTGTTGGATTATGCGGACAATTAATGACGATCGCCTTTGTATTAGGTTGAATTGCTCCTTTTAACCAATCTAAATCCAATTCCCAGTTGTCCGCTTCATGGCTCATCCACCAACTCACCTCACAGCCAATAGACTGTGCGATGGAGCTATGAGACTGATAGCAAGGGAAGTGAACAACCAAGTGATCGCCAGGTTGAAGAGCAACATTCATAAAAATGAAAACTGCTTCTTCTGCACCTGCATGAACTAGAATGTTTTCGATTCTAATTGTTTGATAAGTTTGTGTGATCGCCTGCCGTAGTTCCGGGCTTCCCTGCGTTTCTGTATAGCCTAGCCAAGTCTGATGAAATCTCTGGGTAGCATCCGGCTCTAGACTCAATAACTCTTCAATTGTCATTGCCTCACAGTCAGAGGAGGAAAGCAGATAGGGCGCTTTGAATTCGTATTTAGCGAAGAATCGTTCGAGTTTAAATGCAGGTAATTTCATAGAAATTGGAGTTATTTAACAACTTCAACTAGCTTCGCTCTGAATGCTAACAGAAAATTATAAATACCATGCTCACCCAGGATTGAGCAGCATAACGTTCCTGGTCAGCAGCGGCAGATTACTTTTGCATCAACACCCATATCTCAATACCGTCCGCTGCACCAGGGTTGTTATGCTGCGCGAACTACAGTAATCAAACTGGGCGTTCCAAAGGCTCACTATACTGCCGATAGCCAACCCGCTTGAACGCCGCAATCATTTTTGCATTATCCATCGCTGTGTCACAAAACACTCGCCAGACTCCGACCTCCTGTAAGATCTGTGTTCCTTTGGATAAAAGATCGTTTGCCAAACCAAGCCCTCGATACTCTGGCAAAACTCCCATGTAGTAGATTGTTCCTTCCTCTAAACCCTCTTTGGCACATCCTGGAAAGATGACTGGAAGTACAAACCCTACAATTTCCCCTTCTCCGTTTATCCCAAACTGCCACCATTCATCTTGATACGCGAAGTCTTTTCTTGCTGAATTCAAAAACATCTCAGTCGCTTTACGAGGATCACGCTCTGATGCTCTGCGACGATCACTCGCATCGACTGATTCAGCCATTACCCGCGTAACAGTTGAAATTAATTGATCATCCATCGCTTTGACTGGTTTAAAGGTAAGCCGAGACGAACCTTCAATCAACGTTTCCGACCCTTCCCATACAAAAGGCACTTTTAGAAAGGTTTGCTGACTCATAGGAGATCGCAAGAAAAACCTGTAAACTTCGCTAAATATACTGTAAGGCAAATATTGTCTAGTTTCCCAGCGCTCACAAATCACTTTTAGGGTAATGTCTCATCCGAGATTCAGCGGCATAACTCATCATTAGAGAGAACTGTTCCACATAACTACCCTAGGCGGGTGATTAGGTAGAAACATGTCAGCCTAACATCCCTATATGGGTGATTAGGTAGAAAGACTTCCACCTAACATTCCAATTTAGGTGATTAAGTAGATGTTTTCAGTATAACCACCTCTTCAATGTTCAGGACTGGGATAGGTCCAAGACTGGGATAGGTGCCCAACTGAAGCCGAAAAATTCAGGGGGAGCCAGCAGTCAGAAGCTAGGAATCATAGGGGGTATGGATGCTTGCTATCTTCGGGAAAATTTTCCAGTTTAAGATGATAGCCCTACAGCTCATCGCCTACTTTAAAAGAAGTGGCCCCTAATGGTTCATTGCAGGCGGGGTGAAAGGCTGAGCCCAACCCTGTGAGATAGGTTTCGCTGTAAGGGGGGGCAATGAAAGTTACCCCTGAGGGAATGCCGTTTGATTGGAAGCCGTTGGGGAGTGCGATCGCACTCAAATCCAACAAATTGACAAAATTTGTGTAGTATCCCAGGTTGGCATTTAGCCTAAGCGGGTCGGCTTCAATCTGATCAATCCGATAGGCGGTGCCGGTTGTGGGCACTACCAGACAGTCAATAGTATCCCAGAGGGGCTGTATCCTACGCTTTAAGGCTTCCACTGCATAGAGCCCTACAAAGGCTTCAGTCGCCGTGATATCTTTTGCCTTTAAAAGAATCTCACGGGTGATGGGAAACACAGCCTCCGGATTGGCTTCGACAAATTTCCCCACCGAGGCATAGCGCTCTGCTACCCAGGGGCCGTTAAACAACAGTTCGTTGGCTTGCAAAAAGGGGGCATAGTCGATTTCGACGCAGGTACCCCCCAGGCGAGTGAGGGTTGCGATCGCTTTTTCGTAAAGGGCTTCCCCATCGAAGTTGCCAAAAAACGCTCGCTGGTCGGGCTGAGGCACGCCAAACCGGAAGGGCTGATGGGTCTGATAGGTGCTCAGCCGCTTTGACGGTTTCCCGACCTGACGAGAGTAGGGATTGGTTGAGTCAAAACCCTGGGCCACCTCAAAAACAGTTTGGGTATCCTCAGCAGTGAGGGCAAAGATAGACAGACAGTCCAAGGTTTTGCACGCCTCAACCGTATGGGAAGTGCTGAGTAACCCTCGGGTGGGCTTGAGCCCCACAATGTTGTTAAACCCAGCGGGTACCCGCCCCGACCCGCCCGTATCGGTGCCGATGGCAAAAGAAACCAATCCGTTGGCCACTGACAGTGCTGCTCCTGAGCTAGACCCGCCCGGAATATAGTCTTTAGAGAAAGCATTATGGGGCACCGTGTAGCCCGTACGAATCCCCACCAGGCCAGTGGCAAACTGATCTAGATTGGTTTTACCGATCAAGATCGCGCCTGCGGCCAAGAGCTTTTGCACGGCTGGGTTGGTGTGGGTCGCCTTGTAGGTAAAGTCAGGACAGCCCGCTGAGGTGGGGAGCCCGGCCACATCAATGCAGTCTTTGATGCTAAAAGGAATACCCCACAGAGGAAGCTGGGGGTCGATTTGCGCTAGAGCAGCGGCTTGCGATCGCAACCTGTCTGGGGGCAGCGTATAGATCCAGATGCCATCATCGCCACGGGCATCCAAAGCAGCAATAATCGCCTCAACCACCTCCTCAGGAGAACAGGCTCCCGTCGTATACTGGTGGCGTAAGCTTGGCAGAGTAAGCGGAATATCTAGGCCCCGGCTCGACTGAGCGCTCGCCGAACGTCCAGAATTGGGGGTTTGGGGGCCTTCAATAACCTTAACTTCACCACCAGTGCTTCTAACCATTGACTTCTACCAGGGCGGCACCAGAAATTACCTTATTGAGTTTGGGGCAAAAGGTATCATTTATCCCCACAGCAATAGATTCAAACACCAGAGAAAGAGGCGCTTTCTCATCGGCCAGGGGTAACGGTTGCCCCCTGTCACCGCCCTGACAAATCTTCGGATCAATGGGAACCTGGCCCAGCAAGGGGAGTGACAGCTCCTCGGCCATCTGCTCACCGCCGCCGCTGCCAAAGATCGAGGTCCGCTCCCCGCAGCAGCTACAAATCAGATAGCTCATATTCTCCACCAGACCCAACACCGGCACCCCCACCTGTCGGAACATGTAAATGCTGCGCCGCACGTCGGAGACAGCGACCTGTTGCGGAGTGGTCACCATTACCACCCCGCAGATGGGGCTTTCTTGAATAATGGTGATTTGGGCATCTCCGGTCCCCGGTGGTAGGTCAATCAGCAGATAGTCTAACGCTCCCCAGTCTACGTCTTGGATAAACTGGGTGATGATCTTATGCAAAACAGGCCCCCGCCAGGCCAGGGGATGATCGGGTTCTGCCAACAGCCCCACCGACATTACCTTGATGCCATGGGCTTCGAGGGGTTTAAAGCGCTGCCCATTGGCAGTGTCAGTCACTTCGACCTCAGTATGGGCTAGTCCCAGCATTTGTGGGACATTTGGGCCATAAACATCGGCATCGAGCAGGCCCACCTTAGCGCCCGTTTTGGTCAGGGCTGCGGCCAGGTTTACCGCTGTTGTCGATTTACCCACGCCACCCTTGCCGCTAGAGACAGCCAGGGTCGTTCTGACACCGGGAATGGTACAAAGCTGAATGTAAACTTTTTGGCACCAGGATAAATCTCCCAGGGCTAGCTGAACCTGATCTTTGAGAGCTTCCTGATGGGCTCCGACATACAGCCGTAGATAAACATAGTTGTTGACCACCCGGAGGTTACGTACCATGCCCAGGTCAACAATGTTGTTGTTGAGAATAGGCTCGATCACCTGCTTAAGACAGAGAATGGCGTCTTGCTTACGGAGATCGGTTTGGGGAGAGGAGGAAGAATTCACAAGGCGTAGGGTGGGTATTGCCCACCTTAATTGGGTTACGGGATCGGTGATTGCGATATGTCCTGAAGGTGGGTTCGCCGATTAGCACGGGCTGGCTTGTGTTGGGGGTATTGGCGGCTTAACCCACCCTACCCTTCCCCTTTTGCCTTTCCCCCTTCGCCTTTGACAATCGGTTCCGACAACGCATCCTGAATCTTCTGAATCGCCCGCCCAGAGAAGATCTGTACATCCCTGTCGGGGTCATCCAGGGTTTGTTGCAACGCTGGCAACACATCTGGATTACCGATATTTCCCAGGGCAATGGCGGCATCGCGACGCACATCAGAATA
>JBCCRZ010000303.1:0-7156 GCA_039200855.1 Cyanobacteria bacterium P01_D01_bin.44
AAGACGCGGAGATGGGGGAGATGGGAAAGAGTCATCACCCTCCTCACCTCCCTACCCATTACCCATTACCCATTACCCACGATCCACTACAATTCCTTTCGAATATTGACGACGCTCAAAATCGAAATCACCAACATCAACGTCACTGCCAACAACACAATCGCATTCGCGGCGGCGAGGGGATACTGCAAACTGCCGATTTGGGTCTGAATCAGCTTACCGATAGAGGCTGCTTGACCGCCCCCCATCAAGCGCACGGTGACAAACTCGCCCATCACCAGGGTGACAATAAAGATCGAGCCAATGGCAATCCCCGGTGCAGATAGCGGCAAAATCACTTCTTTAAACACCTCAAACCCAGAGGCACCCATGTCTTCGGCAGCGGTGATCAGGGTGCGATCGATACGCATCAGACTGTTAAAAATCGGGGCGATCATAAAAATGATGTAGAGGTGTACCATCCCCAACACCACGGCAAAATCTGAGTAGAGCAAAAACTCCAGCGGTTGGTTGACAAACCCAGCTCCCAGCAGGATTTGATTGACTAATCCTTCTTTACCCAACAGCGGTAACCAGGAAATCATCCGAATGATGTTAGAGGTCCAAAAGGGAATGGTGCAGATCAAAAACAACAATACCTGCCAGCGCAGTTTGGGCACATGAAACGAGAGAAAATAGGCGACTGGATAGCCAATCAGCAGCGTAAATAGCCAGACCAGACCGACAAATTTGAAGGTATTGAGATAGGTTTTGAGGGTGACATCGGAGGTGAAGATGCCAATGTAGTTGTCCAGGGTAAAGGCGGGAATCATGGAGTACCCGTTGAACTCCCAGAAGCTCACCACACCGATTAAGGCGATGGGGAAGACCAGGAATACGGCCAAGGCAATTGCCTGGGGCGTGGCTAGTAGATAGGGTTTCAGGGTTGTCCAGGTTTTAGCCATGGGGGGTATTCATGTATATCCATGAACTGGAGATTTGCTCCACATCCTGAAGGCCCTCATCCCCCAGCCCCTTCTCCCAAACTTGGGAGAAGGGGAGAAAACCCTTGTTTAAAGAGGCTTTCATTTGCATAGGAGTCCTTTTATCATGAAACAGCTTTCTTTGCTCAAAGTCCCTCTCCCAAAGTTGGGAGAGGGATTTAGGGTGAGGGCCTAAGACGCAATAAACTCATTCCACTTCTGGACGAGATAGGTATTCTCTTCCATGGTGGAGTTCCAGCAAACGATATTGCCGAAGCGCTCTTTGAAGGCCCCGCCATCGCGGACTGCGCCAGCCTTAGCCAGTGTATTATCAAACGGATCAACCATGTCTGCTGCAGCGGGCTTGCCCTCGTACCAAAAGTCCCACTCCTCCGGTGACATAAACTCTTTAGAGAGCTCTGGGGCTGCGCTGTAGTAGCCCTGGCGACCTAAGAATGCGCCGACCCAGCCTTCTAGCATCCAGTTCAGATACTCATAGGCGGCATCTAGCTGAATGCCTTCTAGATTCTTAGACAGGCCGACACCGCCGCCCCAGCCGCGATAACCTTCTTTTAGCGGAGCATAGATACACTCGATGCCCTTGGCCTGCACGGCAGTGACCGCTGGAGACCACATTGACTGCAGTACCACCTCGCCAGAGGACATCAGGTTCACTGACTCATCAAAAGTTTTCCAAAAGGCTCGGAATTGCCCCTTGGCCTTTTGTTCTTTGAGAATGTCTGTAATCTGATCAATTTCTGCCTTGGTCATGTTGCCCTTGTCACCAAAGGTCATCAGCCCCAGGGACTCAGCCACCATGGCCGCATCCATGATGCCAATTTGAGGAATGTCGAGGATGGAGGTCTTACCTTGAAACTCTTCGTTGAACAGCTCGCCCCAGGTCTCAATCGTGCGACCCACCAGGTCAGGCCGATAGCCCAGGGTATCGGCGTTGTACTGGAAGGGAATCAGGGTGGCGTGATCGGTGGGGGTCGCGGAGAACTCTGTGGAATCTGGACCAGCCAGGTACATGACCTTATAGGGTGCAGTACCCTGGGAAGCTTCAACGGGCATCCCGTCAAACTTACCCGTCGTAAAGAAGGGAACAATTTTGTCCCAATTTTTGATTTTGGTGACATCAATTGGGAGAAGGTTGCCAGATGGGACGACCAAAGGCAGGCTGAAATATTCTCCGTCAAAGATGTCGTACTGACCCGGCTGGGTAATTGCGATCTGATTATTTTCTTCGGTACTTAAGGCCCGCATATCCAGACTAAATCCCAGATCTTCTTGAGCCTTGTCGCGGATTTCGTTAATCTGAGAAACCCCCGTCCCGATCAGACGCAGCGTGACGTCTTTAATCTGGTTGGTGTTGACCTCAGGGCCAGGTGCGGGGTTATTAGGTGTGCCCTCGGGGGCCTCTGCTTCTGTAGAAGAGCTAGCACATCGCGTAGTGGCAACCGCAGCCCCCGCGGCCAAGCCGGTGTAGAGCAACTTGCGACGAGTGATTTTAGCCATGGATGTGATTCCTTAAAAAAGTTTTCAACGTAAACTATACAGCCCCTGGTTAAGCAGGGTAGAAACTGGCCAAATATCTTAGGAAATGCTCCTAAAACACTTAATAAGCCAGAAACACACAGTCACTGGCCGACCATTTCAACGAAACGGTCTGACCTTCTTGCAGTGCAAGGTTGTTCCAATCTGCTGTGCGTAGGGTGTACAGCAGACTTTGCCCGGTGGCTTCGGCGAGCAGGGCGACTCGGGTAACATAGCCGGTCAGCTCAACCAGAGTAATGCGGGCTGTTAAAGTATTCATGGGGATATTGACTAAGCCGGTGGGTAAGTCCCCCGTATCTAGCTGCAACAGATCCGGGCGAATACAGCAGGCTGCCTCAGTGCCGGGTTGCACTCCTTGACCCATGGCAAAGAGCGAGCCCAACCCCTCTACTGCCAACTCAATGATGTCTTGGCCAGTGTCCCCATGGGGAATGCTGCGGATCACATTGCCCGCAAAGATATTATTGTCACCAATAAACTTGGCAACAAACTGGGAGGTCGGCGTGCTGTAGAGCTGGGTCGGCGTAGCCACCTGGTCGATATGACCGTGGTTCATCACCACGATTTGATCCGATAGGGAAAAGGCTTCTTCGACATGGTGGGTGACCTGGATAAAAGTGAGTCCAAACTGTTTTTGGATCTTGCGCAGCTCTCCTCGCATCCGCACCCGCAGGTTTTCATCCAGGGCACTGAGGGGCTCGTCTAGCATCAGTACCTGGGGTCGATTAACCAGGGCTCTGGCCAGGGCAATCCGCTGCTGTTGCCCGCCGCTGAGCATGTCAGGTTTGCGCTCAGCGGTGTGGCTCAACCCCACCAGTTCTAAAATCTCCGCCACCCGTTCTCGGCGTTCTTTCACCGGCACCCGCCGCATCTTTAGGCCAAACTCGACATTTTGCCAGACGGTTTTATGGGGAAATAGCGCATAGTTTTGAAACATCATAGCGGTGTTGCGTTTGGCAGCGGGCAGGTCATTGACGCAGATGTCGCCAATAAACACCTGGCCGCTGGTGACTGACTCGTGGCCCGAGATCATGCGCAGTGCTGTGGTTTTACCACATCCGCTTGGCCCCAGCAGGCAACAATAAATCCCAGCCGGGATATCTAGGGTCATGTTTTCAATGGCGGTGACGGGGCCGTATTGCTTGGTGACCGACCGCAGAGAGACCCCGGCTGCCGCCTTGGATAGCTCCTGGGCACTTGCCAAGGAAGTCTGCTCTGAAGATACTGGCCTATCTGCGCTGACCGCCATAATTGCTTAACCTGCTTTAA
This sequence comes from Cyanobacteria bacterium P01_D01_bin.44, assembly GCA_039200855.1. Taxonomy (GTDB): domain Bacteria; phylum Cyanobacteriota; class Cyanobacteriia; order Phormidesmidales; family Phormidesmidaceae; genus SIO4C1. Next base: position 3,789 of record JBCCRZ010000303.1, read on the forward strand.
CCTTGGAAAATATCAACATTTGCCTTACATTTCAAAAATGATCACCAAAATTTTAGATTGCCGTCATTTGACTTGAGCCGTTGCCGCAGCGACCTCTCGCTCATCTGAACAACGATAGTGCTTGTCGAGTTGCAAAAGCGTATGCAACAACACGTTAGCACCCTGAATGCAGTGTTCTGGAGAGGTGTATTCGGTCTCGGAATGGCTAATCCCGGCTTCGCTGGGGACAAAGATCATGCCCATGTCGGTGATGCTGGCGATGATTTGGGCATCGTGGCTGGCGCGACTGGGGAGTGAGTGGGCCTTGAACCCTAAGTCGTCACACACCTGGGCAATGGTGTTGTAAATGTGGGAGTTAACCGGCACTGGCTCATTGCGGAGCTGGCGTTTGAGGTGAATGCGGGTTTGGGTAGTGGTTGCGATCGCACCGATCTCCTCCTCTAACGTTTTCAGCATCTGATCCAAACACGTATTCGACAAGTCTCGAATATCCAGGGTCATCTCTACCTGCCCAGGGATGGTGTTTGCCACATTCGGGGAAAGCTTCATCGCCCCCACCGTTGCCACCTGATCGCCGGTCAGGTCGCCGTCCTGGGTACAGCCGATACGATTGACCGCCAAAATCACCTGGGACGCCGCCACCAGGGCATCCTGACGCATGGACATGGGTGTTGTGCCCGCATGGCTGGCCTGCCCCTCAAGGGTGATCACATATCGCCGCTGCCCGACAATGCCCGTCACCAGGCCAATGGGGTTTCCTGCCGACTCTAAAACAGGGCCTTGCTCCACATGCAGCTCAACAAAGGCGGCCAGACTACCAAGGGCGCGTTTTGCCGTGGGTAGCTGCGCCCAGTCGCCCCCGATGTTACTCAAGCTCGGTTCCATCGGCGCGTAGTGGGGGTGAGCATAGTATTCAGGATCTAGACTGGCCTGGCCCGTCATCGCCTTGCTGCCAATCATCGTCCGTTCTTCATCGGCAAAGACAATCACCTCCAAGGAGTGATCGAGCTGGAGGCTCTGCTCGTGGAGGGTGCGCGCCACCTCCAGCCCAGCCAGTACACCATATACACCGTCATAAATCCCTGCGTTGGGAACGGTATCTAAATGGGAGCCCGTTGCCAGGGCCGGTGCGTGGGGAAAGCGACCCGGATATCGGCCAATCATGTTGCCCGCCGTGTCAATCGTCACGGCCATGCCAGCGGTTTCCATCCAGCGCTGCATCCGACTGCGCGCCTGGACATCTTCGGGGCTAAAAGCTAATCGACGCACACCGCCGTTTGGCAAGGCTCCGATGGCGGCAATGTCAGTCAGGGTCTGCATCAGGCGCTCACCGTTGATACGTAAAGAAGCGGCTGGTGCTGATGTTTTCAATTTATTAAGTTCCATGTTTATCGATTGCCCCCAAAAAAGTTTTGTTAACGGGTAAACTCTAATCCTATCAAGATCTTGAGAGTGCCCACTACTATCAAAATTTTGCAATGAGTATATTTGTATAGATAGTCCCCATTCTGTAACGCAAAGTACAGTCAGGCTTGAGGGGTCAACCCTGTCCGATTTGCCTCTTATAATCTGATAGGCACTGCCAAGGTTAATATGGAACGTCCATCAGATGAAGATAAACTCATTAGTGCTTTAAAGCGTCACAGAGACTTGAAGCGTTGGGTCATTAAAGAACTGATTGCCCAAGAAATTCAGTGCCGCGAAACTTATGATAACGATGAGAAAGGCGACATTAAAATCCTTAACCCCTCTGAGGTGCAAAAAGTTCAGCGAATCATTGACGACATTCACCAACACTTCAATCCTCAGACCATCGTCATTGCGCAAACGACAGTTGGCATAACAGATATGCCCCATATCGAAATCAAGACCCAATATTTATACGGTCAAGAAACCACTGCCATTATTGAACAAGGCACTGTCATCGGTCTTGTCAGTGCCAATATTATTTCTCAACCCAGTCAATACAAGTTGAAGGAATCAGGCATCACATTCGCCGAAAATATTCCACAATCCACCTTTTCCCCATTATAAATTTGGAGGGAACCTCCCATGCTCAGTGTTACCTTCTACCCAGATGACGGCCATACCCCCCACGGCATACGTATGGTAGATACCCTTTATGAGTGGTTAGCCCACTCGGACTTTGCCCAAGTGGGGCATTCTCAACCCACCTCAATCCGAGTAGATGATGCGATGGTAGAGTTACCCCTCATTAGGCTCACCAGCACAACCCGCAGTATGTTTATCGCCTTATTTAACGAAATGATCTTGAGTGAAACCTCTGCCATGCTGACAGACTTGGATGCCAATTTATCCCAGGAAGCCCTCGCCCCACGGACTTATCGGCTCAAGAAATTATTCGAATTGCTAAATTGCCTTAAAGACAATGGCTTCGCTTATTTGCAACGGGAGTAAATGATGGAGAGAATAGATCTGATATGCATTGAGTTGTGATTAGCTTGAATAAGGAGGAAATTTCCAATGTCCCATTCTGTTGAGGGTTCTAGAACTGTATTCATCTGCGGATCAGCCCTACGGGGACAGCCCGATCACGGCAACTTACGATCGGCAACCTTTTTAGGAGCGGCTAAAACCGCTGCCAGCTATCGCCTGCATGCGGTTAAAGACGGTTGGCACCCCGGTATTTATGCCGTTGAGTCCGGCGGGGTTTCAATCCCTGGGGAGCTCTATGAGCTGACCGCTGAGCAATATGACTATCTGGTCTCGACTGAGCCCCCAAATATGTATCCAGAAAAGGTGGCGCTAGAGGATGGCGGAAGTGCCATTGCAATGCTCTACCCCCAAGCTTTGATCGAAGAACACGGCTGGCCGGATATCTCTGAGTGTGGTGGATGGGCAGCGTATAAGGCAAGTCAAGGGTAGAGAGTAGTGGGTGGTGGGTAGTGGGTGGTGGGTGGTGGGTAAGATTTTGGAGGAGCGTAGGGTGGGTTAAGCCGCCGACAACTTCAACTCATAGCCAACCCCTATTAATCGGCGAATCCACCATCTGAATATACAAGGGTAGAGGGTAAAGGATTTATGAAAAAGACGCTCATTCGAAACGGACGCATTGTGACTGCCGTTGATGATTATGTTGCCGATATTCTCATCGAGAATGGCAAGATTGAGGCGGTTGGGCGTTCTTTGACTGTTGAAGATGCTGAGCGTCATGACGCCGACGGGCTGCTGGTCATCCCCGGTGGCATTGACGTGCATGTGCATATGGAAACCCCGATGGGCAACGGCATTGAAACCTGCGATAGCTTTGAGAGCGGCACTCGCTCCGCTGCGTTTGGGGGCACCACCACCATCATTGACTTTGCCCAACAGTTTAAAGGAGAGAGTCCTAAGCAGGCCCTGGACCG
>JBCCRZ010000304.1:0-7154 GCA_039200855.1 Cyanobacteria bacterium P01_D01_bin.44
AGTGAGCACACTTTGCAAGGGTGGCTAGAGGCTTACTTACTGACCGGACGCCACGGCTTGTTCCACACTTATGAGGCCTTTGCCCACGTGGTGGACTCGATGTTTAACCAGCACGCCAAGTGGTTAGATATCTGTCGCAACCATGTACCCTGGCGACGCTCGGTGTCTTCTCTCAATATTTTGTTGTCTTCACTGGTGTGGCGGCAGGACCACAATGGCTTTAGCCACCAAGATCCGGGCTATGTAGATTTGGTGACTAACAAAAGTCCTGATGTGGTGCGGGTTTACTTCCCGCCGGATGCCAACTGTTTGCTCTCCATGGCAGATCACTGCTTTAGCAGCGTGGATTACATCAATGTGATCATTGCTGATAAGCAAAAGCATTTACAGTATTTGACCATGGAGCAAGCGGTCCAGCACTGCACCAAGGGCATCGGTATTTGGGGCTGGGCCAGCAACGATGACTGTGGCACAGAGCCAGATATCCCTGATGTGGTGATGGCTTGTTGTGGTGATATTCCGACCATGGAGTCCCTGGCAGCGACGGCCATCCTGCGAGAAGAGTTTCCTAACCTCAAGGTGCGTTTTATCAATGTGGTTGATCTATTTAAGCTGGTGTCAGAAGGAGAGCATCCCCATGGCCTGTCCGATTGGGACTTTGACTCTCTGTTTACCAAGGACAAACCGATTATTTTCAATTTTCACGGCTATCCGTGGCTGATTCATAAGCTGGTTTACCGCCGCTCTAACCAGGAGCGTATCCATGTGCGGGGCTATAAGGAAGAGGGTAATATCAACACCCCGTTGGAGTTGGCCATTAACAATCAGGTTGACCGTTTTAATCTGGTCATTGATGTGATAAACCGGGTGCCCAAACTGGGGTCGGCGGCGGCCCATGTAAAAGAGCGAATGAAGAATAAGATTATCGAGTGTCTGGCCTATGCCCATGAGCATGGCAAAGACCAGGCCGAGATTACCCATTGGAAGTGGCCTTATTCGGAAGATTGTTAGTCAGTCCCTCACTCAAAGTCCCTCTCCTAGCCTTGGGAGAGGGACTTTGAATAGAGCAGACTTTTCTATCTTAAACAAGCAGTATGGACGTGAGGGAGTCCCATGGCAGCCATAGACATAACGACTCACCCATCAGTACAGGTTGAAGATGACCGCACAGGTCTGAGTATTGAAACACTCAGACGAGCAATGGCGGATAATTTGTTCTATGTCCAGGGCAAGTTTCCGGGAAATGCCACGCTGAATGACTACTATATGGCCCTGGCCTATACGGTGCGCGATCGCATCCTCCAGCGATGGATTGCCACCTCCCAGGCGTATCACCACTCCGATGTTCGAGTCGTTTGCTACCTATCGGCGGAGTTCTTGCTGGGGCCTCACCTGGGCAATAATCTGGTGAATTTAGACATCTATGAACCCGTACGCCAGGCGGTTGAGGCGTCGGGCTTAGACCTGGATGAGCTGCTTGCTCAGGAAGAGGAACCGGGCCTGGGCAACGGCGGTCTGGGGCGACTGGCGGCCTGCTACATGGAGTCGCTGGCCAGCTTAGAGTTACCTGCCATTGGCTATGGCATTCGCTACGAGTTTGGCATTTTTGACCAGGAAATTCGGGATGGCTGGCAGGTAGAAATTACCGACAAGTGGCTGCAGTTTGGCAACCCCTGGGAGATTTTACGGGCCGATGCGGCGGTTGAGGTAAAGTTTGGCGGGCATACCGAAGGCTTTCAAGATGACCAGGGCGCTTACCAGGTGCGTTGGGTGCCAGACTACACCCTAAAAGGCATTCCTTATGACACACCAATTTTGGGATACCGGGTGAATACAGCCAATACGCTGCGGCTGTGGAAGGCGGCGGCGAGTGAATCCTTTGACTTTCAGCGGTTTAACCAGGGGGACTACTATGGGGCGGTCAACGACAAGACAGCGGCGGAAAACCTGACTAAGGTGCTCTATCCCAACGACGAGCAGATTCAGGGTAAGGAACTGCGATTGCAGCAGCAGTATTTCTTTGTATCTTGCTCACTACAGGACATGATTCGCATTCACCAGGCCGAGGGGAATCGTCTGGAGACCTTTCACGAAAAATTTACGGCCCAGCTCAACGATACGCACCCGGCTATCGGTGTGGCTGAGCTGATGCGCCTGCTAGTGGATGAGCATCAGATGGCCTGGGATAATGCCTGGGAGGTAACCCAAAAGACCTTTGCCTACACCAACCATACGCTGTTGCCAGAAGCCCTCGAAAAGTGGCCAATCTCTCTGTTTGGGCGACTGTTGCCGCGCCATTTAGAGATTATCTTTGAGATAAATTCTCGATTTTTAGCTCAGGTCAAAGTGCAGTACCCGCAAGCTGACTGGAAGCAAGCTGTCCTGTCTTTGATTGACGAATCAGACCAGCGCTACGTGCGCATGGCCAACTTGGCCTGTGTGGGGAGCTATGCCATTAATGGCGTTGCTGCGCTTCACAGCGAGCTGCTAAAAACCACTGTTCTAAAAGATTTTCATGAGTTATGGCCCAACAAGCTCACCAATGTGACTAATGGGGTCACGCCCCGCCGCTGGATGGTGTTGAGTAACCCGCAGCTGGCTGACTTGATTACCCGTAAGATTGGCGATCGCTGGATTAAGCATCTGGATGAATTGCGTAACCTGGAAGCTTTTATCAGCGATGCTGACTTCTGTGAAGCATGGCGACAGGTCAAGTACCACAACAAGGTCCGATTGGCCCAGCGGATTCTAAAATTCACGGGCATTGAGGTTGACCCTGCCTCCCTATTTGATGTCCAGGTAAAGCGCATCCACGAATACAAGCGACAGCATTTGAACGCGCTACACATTATCGCGCTCTACAACCGGATTAAACAAAACCCCCAGCAAGAGATCGTGCCCCGCACCTTTATCTTTGGTGGCAAGGCAGCCCCCGGCTACTTTATGGCCAAGCTAATGATTAAGCTGATCACCTCCGTGGGAGAGGTGGTCAATCAAGATCCAGACGTGAGGGGGCGTCTAAAGGTGGTTTTCTTGCCCGACTACAACGTCACCAACAGCCAGCCCGTGTACCCCGCCGCCGACCTGTCTGAGCAGATTTCAACCGCGGGCAAAGAAGCCTCAGGCACCGGCAACATGAAGTTTTCGCTAAACGGGGCACTCACCATTGGTACCCTGGACGGGGCCAACGTCGAGATTCGCGAGGCTGTTGGGGAAGAGAATTTCTTTTTGTTTGGCCTTACCGTAGATGAGGTCACTCAGCTGCGAGCCCAGGGATATTCTCCGCGAGCGTATTGTGAAAGGAATCCTGAACTCCAGGCGATCATTCACCAGATCGAATCTGGCTATTTCTCCCACGGCGATGGCAATTTGTTTCGCCCCCTCATCAATAACCTGTTAAACCATGATCCTTTCTTACTGCTGGCAGATTACCAGGCTTATATCGACGCTCAACAGCAGGTCAGTCAAGCCTATCGCGATCACGCCCGCTGGACCCGTTTGTCGATTTTGAATACTGCTCGCATGGGTAAGTTTTCCTCCGATCGGTCGATCCGTGACTATGCTGAGAAGATCTGGCAGGTACAGCCCTTGTCTGTCGAGCTGCAAGACTATGTTCAGGCGGATGCCACGCTGAATGTTAGTGGCTGAATGTTAGTGAATGATGAATGTGATGTCTTGAAGGGTGGGTTTAACGTGTTTGGTTGCCTTCACGTCTCGAAATGGTGGATTTAATGTGCTCGATTTTTCTCAATAGTGTCTGGTCACCATAACCCATCCTACGCCCTTCCAAACTCCAATGACCCATTACCCTCTACCCATTACCCTCTACCCATGTCTTTGACCCTCTATTTTCTCCGCCACGGTGAAACCCCCCACAGCCAAACGGGTAGCTACTGTGGCATAACCGACCCAGAGTTGACCCCATCGGGGCTGCAAATGGCTCAGGCGTTTGCTGATGCCTATCATGAGATTCCCTGGGCGGCCATTTTTGCCAGCCCGATGAAGCGCACCGTTGCGACGGTGACGCCCCTGTGGAAAGCTACCGGGATTGAGCCGCAGTTTCGAGATGGGCTTAAAGAGCTGCACTATGGAGAATGGGAGGACAACACCTCCGAGTATGTGCAATCGCACTATGCTGACGACTATGTGAGCTGGCTGACAGAGCCCGCCTGGAATCCGCCGACAGGTGGAGAAACCGCGGTGCAGGTCGCCAGTCGGTCGGCGCTGGTGATCGCTGAGATCGAAGAGAAATTTGCCACAGGCAATGTTCTGGTGGTTTCTCACAAAACCACCATTCGAATTATTATTTGCAGCCTGCTGGGGATCGATCTGGGGCGATATCGCGATCGCATCGACATGCCAGTTGCCTCTGTTAGTGTTGTGAAGTTTGGTCGCCTTGGCCCGATGCTCCAGCGGCTGGGAGACCGCGCCCACTTTCCAGAACACCTCCACAATCGCCCCGGCACCTGATGCCTATGAAGATTTTAGTACTCAATGCGGGCTCCAGCAGTCATAAGCTCTGCCTGTACGCCATCGAGGGAGCGCTGAGCGAGCAGCCGCCAGCCCCCCTCTGGGAAGCCCAGATTGACTGGTATTCGCAGCGTGCCGTCTTTGAGGTCAAGACAGCTGAGGGAGAGAACCTAAAGGAAACTGTCTCCTCAGCTGACCGGCACGAGATCCTGTCGCAGGTATTGAGCACCCTCTGGCAGGGGCCAGCTCAGGCTATCCAGAACCCCAAAGAGATTGATGCGGTGGGGCATCGGGTGGTCCACGGGGGGCAGACCTACCAGGCCAGCGTGGTCGTGACCCCCGAGGTTAAAACAGACATTGAGCGACTGAGCGAGCTAGCCCCGGTTCACAACCCGGTCAATTTAGAGGGCATTGAGCTGATGGAACAGCTTTTAGACAACGTGCCCCAGGTGGCGGTGTTTGACACCGCTTTTCACAGCCAGATGCCTGCGGTGGCGACCACCTACCCCGGCCCCTACGATTGGCTCGAAAAGGGCATTCGCCGCTACGGGTTTCACGGCACCAGCCATCGCTACTGCACTCAGCGAGCTGCTCAGATATTGAACCAGGAGGTTGATCGTTTGATCATTTGTCACCTGGGCAATGGCGGCTCGCTGACAGCGGTTAAATCGGGGCAGAGCATCGACACCACCATGGGGTTCACGCCGCTAGACGGCCTGATGATGGGCACCCGCTCAGGCTCGGTCGATCCGGGTATTTTGATTTATCTGATGCGCCAGGGCTATTCGGCAGACCAGCTCGATCGGCTACTCAATAAAGCCTCTGGCCTGAAGGGGGTTTCGGGTATCTCCCATGATTTGAGAGAGATCACCCAGGCCATTGCCGACGGTGACGAGCGGGCAAACCTGGCCCGAGATCTGTACATTCACCGCTTAAAAGCTTGCTTAGGGAGTATGTTAATGAGCTTGGAGGGTCTTGACGCCCTTGTTTTTACCGCCGGGATTGGGGAGCACGCCCCCTGGGTAAGGGCGGCAGTCTGCGAGGCCATGGCGTTTTTAGGGCTAAAGCTCGATCTCGATAAGAACAAAACGTCTCCGGTGGACCAGGATATTGCCACCCCTGAATCTAGAGTGCGAGTGCTGGTGATCCACACCCAGGAAGACTGGGCAATTGCACAAGACTGTTGGCACTGCTTAAATAAGTAAGCTTAAAGTCAGGTGATGGTATGAAAACGGCTCTTTTTAGCACAAAGCCCTACGATCAGCGCTCGTTTATGGCAACCAATGAAGCCTACGGTCATGAGCTGACCTTTCTTGAACCGCGCTTGATCCCGGAGACGGCTTCCCTGGCCAAAGGTTTTCCGGCGGTGTGTGTGTTCATCAACGATGAATTGGGTGAAAAAACCCTGAGTGCGATCGCAAGTACCGGGACTCGCCTGATTGCCCTGCGCTGCGCCGGATATAACAATATCGATCTGGACGTGGCTAAAGACCTGGGTATGAAGGTGGTACGGGTGCCCGCCTATTCTCCCTATGCGGTGGCAGAGCATGCAGTGGGCCTGATTATGGCGCTCAACCGCAAGCTATATCGAGCTTACAACCGAGTTCGAGACGACAACTTCGCCTTAGATGGGCTGCTGGGGTTTGACCTACATGGCAAAACCGTCGGCGTGGTCGGCACCGGGAAAATTGGCGAATGCTTTGCCAAAATCATGCACGGGTTTGGTTGCAAATTAGTCGCTTACGACGTCCGCGAAAATCCTGTCTGTCTGGACCTGGGGGCTAAATATGTCGAGCTTCCCAATCTGCTAACCCAGTCCGATATTGTTTCCTTACACTGTCCACTCATGCCCGCCACTAAACACATGATTAACCCAGACTCCCTCCAGCATCTAAAGCCAGGCGCGATGCTGATTAATACCAGCCGGGGGGGCCTGATTGATACCCAGGCGGTGATTCAGGCGATCAAGTCGGGTCGGGTCGGGTACCTGGGCATCGACGTTTACGAAGACGAGGAAAGTCTCTTTTTTGAAGATCTCTCTGACACCGTCATCCAGGACGATACGTTTCAACTGTTACAGTCGTTTCCCAATGTGGTGATCACAGCTCACCAGGCATTTTTCACCAAAGAAGCCCTCGACAACATTGCCGACACCACCCTGGCCAATATCAGCACCGTCGAAGCTGGTAAAGTTTGCGAAAATGAGGTCTAAAGAAGTCGAGAGGGGCTCTCTCTGCTAGCAAACTGGCTTAGGGGACTGCACAAAAATAAAATCCCCGGATGAAAAGGGTAATGGGTAATGGGCTTCGGCGTGAGCTCAGCCGAACGGTAATGGGCAACGGCAGGGAGCTTATTTAGCTGCAAGCGCCTTAGTGAAACAAGATCACCTCTTTTAGCCCAAACCAGTTGTGTCGCCGCACCCCCCAGGCCAGGATACTGCAAGCGACAATCAGGACCAGCGCGATCGTAACCGCCACCCCCGGATTGATCGTCAGCGCCGCCCCCAGGTGGGTCATCATTAATGTGCAGGGGATAGTGCCTAGCAGACAGGGCAGGGCAAAGACTGAGAACGGCAAGCCAGAAATCCCCGCCCCATAGCTGAGCAGATCATAGGGCATCACCGGGATGGCGTGGCCAATCATAATCACCCAGCCCAGATATCGCTCGCCCCGATGGCTGGAGAG
>JBCCRZ010000305.1:0-7144 GCA_039200855.1 Cyanobacteria bacterium P01_D01_bin.44
GAGTACCTGTCGAATGGTGTCTTTAACGTCTCTGAGGTCAGAGCTGTAGGCGACGCCCACCACCAGATCAACCCGCAAAACCCCCTTGGTGGAATAGTTGATGACGTTATCGTCGGTCAGTTTGCTGTTGGGAATGATCACCGTGCGATTATCGAGGGTGCGCAGGACGGTCGTCAGCAGCTCAATCTCTTCAACGAAACCGGATACACCGTTGGCATCAATCCAATCATTGACGCGGAAGGGGCGAAAGATAATAATCAAAATGCCTGCGGCAAAGTTGGAGAGTGCGCCTTGCAAGGCCAACCCGACAGTCAGGCCCGCTGCGCCAATCAGGGTAAGGAGCGAGGTCGTTTCGATGCCCAACTGGCCTAGCACGGCCAGAATCACAAAGGCCATGATTAAGTAGTAGGCCATGTTGCTGGCAAATAAAACCAGGGTGGTATCTATGCGGGTTTTGCCCAAGGATTTTCTAACCAGACGGCGGAGCTGGCGGGCGACCCAGCGGCCAATCACGAAAATTGCGATCGCAACCCCAATCCGCAATCCCAGTTCGAGTCCCACCCCTTGCATTTGCTCGAGTAGTCCCTCAAAGGGCGCGAATATATTTTCCATATGATTGATTCCCTACTCTCTGCGTTGAGGCTGTCTGCATTCACCAAAGGCCATTGTATTGAGTTTTCTGCATTGAGTTTTCTGCATTGAGCTTTGATTGATTCAGTTTGCGGAGATGCCCAAGGGGGGTTAAGCAAAAAGCCGCGGCCCTGGCCACGGCTCTTAAATGAATGAGGGCATTCTACTTAAACGATTTGAGCGAGCCCTCGAAGGATTAAGCAGCTTTTTGATGCAATGTGAAATGCTGGGCAGGGGCGGGGTAGTTGGCCGCACCAAAGGCCTCGCGAATCACTTTGTTGGTGTCAAAATACACCTGCCAGTAATGATCGTTGTTGCAGTAAGGGCGCACCGATAGCACCGGTCCCATGGGGGTAAATTCCAAAATATCTACCTCGGGGGCCGGTTCACTCATGGTATTGGGTATGGCAGCCAGACGCTCTTTTAAAAGCGCAATGGCTTGTTTGGGGTCAACCGTATTATCAAGCTGGGCGACTAAATCAACCCGGCGATGGGTATTGGTCGAAAAATTCTGAATCGTATCTGAAAAAATGGTGTTGTTGCCGATGATGGTCATGACATTATCCATTGTGTTGATCTTGGTGACAAAGAGCCCAATTTCTTCAATGGTGCCAGTGACTCCACCGGCGGTCACAAAGTCACCTACCTTAAACGGACGCAAGATCACCAAAAAAGCCCCAGCAGCAAAGTGTGCGAGCAAGCCGCTCCAAGCGGCACCAATCGCAATACCGGCAGCGGCCAATAGGGCAGCAAAAGACGTTGTGTCAATGCCAAAAAAGCCCAATATGGCAACGACTAAAATTATATTCAGGAGCACCCCTACGGTTGATTTGAGATAAATCAACAGGGTCGGATCGACGTCGGTCCGTTTCAGGCTTTTGCTCAGCAGGGTAATCGCAAACTTAATCAGCCAACGACCGACAATCCAAAATATGATCGCCCCAATCACTTTCAACCCAAGCGCCACAATCACGTTGGTCGCGTCGGTCAACACGCTACTAATGTCCATACTCTAAATCCCTCTTTCTGATTCCAATACTTCGACGTGTCCCAGGTATATATATCAGAGGTCGGTTTTGATGAATAAAGACGAAAAACATTGGAAATAGGCTGCAAAGGGCTGATTTGGTCAATTTACTTCGACACGATAAAAACCAGAAAATTTCAGGATTGCTGCCTAAATTTGTAATATTTTGCGACATTGGGCAGGCAAGTCGGGCTGGTTAGGTGATGCAGGTGTAATAGGGAGGATGTAGGTGTAATAGGGAGGATGGGGGAGATGGGGAAGATGACGGAGATAAGGAGGATGGGGGAGATAGGAGATAGACAACACTTCAGGGGTTACATCCTCGGGGTTATGGCTTTGCTGCTGGGGGTGTGGCTGTCGGGTTGCCAGCCAAGTGCCCCGGCAGATGGGGTGGTGCATCTCACCCTATGGCAGGGGATTGGCCCGCCGTCTAACCGTGAGGTGTTTCAAGCCTTGGTGGCACATTTCAATGAGACCCATCGAGATATTGAGGTGGATTCGCTCTATGTGGGGCAGCCGGATCAGCAAATTCCCAAGATCTTGACTGCTGTGGTGGGCAACGCGGCCCCAGACTTGTTGTGGTATTTGCCGACCTTTACGGGGCAGCTGGTTGAGTTAGAGGCGATACAGCCTTTGGATGATTGGTTTGCCCAGTCGCCCTATCGGGATACCCTGGACCCCGCCTTGCTGGCGACCATGCGGTTTGAAGATCATCTGTGGTCGGTGCCTTTTGCGACGAATAATGCAGCAATTTTTTATCGGCCTAGTCTATTTGAGGCGGCGGGGGTTGCCGCGCCACCCAAAACTTGGGATGAGCTGCGACAGGTGGCCCAACGGCTGACCCGTGATACTAACGGCGATGGTCGCATTGACCAGCACGGTATTTTTTTGCCGTTGGGCAAGGGGGAATGGACGGTGTTTAGCTGGTTGCCGTTTATCTACAGCGCGGGCGGACACTTGATTGATCAGGGGCAACCGGATGTGGTGAATGACGGTGCGATCGCAGCCTTACAGCTGGGCGCTGATCTCATCCACGCTGGCTCGGCTGAGCTATCTGCCCCAGAACGCGGGTATGACATTGAGCAATTTATGTCGGGCAAAGTTGCCATGCAAATTACGGGTCCTTGGGTGTTGCCCCAGCTCAAAAGCGCGGGTATTGACTTTGGAGTCTTTCCATTTCCTGTTGATCAACGGCCCGCCGCTGTACTTGGGGGAGAAAACTTTTTCTTATGCCAAACCACGTCCCCCAAAACACAAGCGGCGCAGACATTTCTCAACTACATTTTGAGCCCAGAGTTTCAGGTGCCGTGGGCTTTGCAAACCGGCTACATTCCGATCAATCGAGACGTTCGCAACAGTCAGCCCTATCGAGACTTCGTGGCTACTCGACCTAGTTTGAGCGTCTTTTTAGACCAAATGAACTCGGCCTATGCACGCCCCATGATTGCCCAATATAGTAAGCTATCTGAGAATGTGGGCCGGGCGATAGAGGCTACCTTTTTAGGGGAGTCGGCCCAGGCTGCGCTGGAGACGGCTCAGCGAAGATTGAGTTTGATACTGAGTCAAGCGTAAATTTTGGTTAGGGGAGGTGGTGAGATGGTGAGGTGGTGAGGTGGTGGGTAGAGGGTAGAGGGTGGTGAAGGGGTGAAACGGGTTACTGACTTACCAAGCGCAGCGCACTCACCAGCGCAGCGTATTCACCTATTCACCAGCGCAGCGCATTCCCCAATCCAAAAACTTAGCTTTGCCAGACTAACCGTGTTCGATCAGAAAACCGAATCGCTATGCAACCGCCCACCCCTCCAAAATTAGACCCATTACAACGACTCCAGACGTTTGTGAACCTGACCCCTGTGGTGGGTATTTTGCCGTCTTTGTGGACAATCTACATCGGCCATGAAAAAGGCCCTGTGCGCGATGCAAGTCGGCTGGCCGTTGTCCTCGGGATGAGCTGGCTGGTGGCAACTTCGCTACTGAGTATGGGGGGCAGTGCTCACGTTTCGCAAGTCGCGACTCTACGTTTTTGGTTGGCTAGCAGTTTTATCGGATCGGGGTATTTCTTGTTGAATATATGGTTAATGTGGCGAATTTGGAGAGGCCAGTCGATTAAATTGCCTGGTATTACCCAGCTGAGTAAGCGGTTGCCCTAAATTTAAGTCTGTTTAACCTCTTATCCCGCTTGAAAACTTGCGTGTTTATTTACGTACAGGCAGGCAATTTGGAGGAATTTCAGGTTCAATTTCAGATAAATCTTCGATCGATTCGAATTTTTTGAGAAAAAGTTGCTACTATGCTGCTACCAATTGCTTAAGTGGTCTCCATCAGGCAGCGATTGTATTGCATTCTTCTATATAGTGTCTTGTAGCCGGTTTCGAGGTAGTCTGTGTCCACTCGCAAAGCCCCCCGTAAATCACAGTCCTCTCAAGTCGCTGGTAAGCGCAAACCTGTGAAAGTGCCTCGGTGGTTAGGGGTTGGGGTGGCCTTAGCTGGGGTTGCAACGGTCTCAGCAACGGCAGGTGCTATCTTAGCAGTCTCCTTAAACAGCACGCCGCTGTTGCAGAGCCAGCTTTCTGCCGAAGACGCGGCGGTATTTAATCAAGATGAACCGATTTCATCGGGCAATAGCCTACAGCTCCCTCGGCTCAATCGCCCCGTCAATATCCTTGTCTTGGGCATTAAGGTCATTAGTTCTGACTTAGAGAACCCGCCCGAAGGCATTGAAGAGCTGGGTTATCACGCTCTGGTTAACTCCTTTGATGGGCTCTCAGACACGATGCTGCTGCTGCGATTTAACCCCCGCAACAACCAGATGGTGGTCATGTCTATCCCTCGAGATACACGGACCCTGGTTGAGGGCGAATTAACCAAGATTAACGAGGCTAACCTATACGGGGGCCCGGCTCTAACAGCGGAGTCGATTAGTGAGCTATTAGGCGGAGTGAGTATCGATCGCTATGTTCGCATTAATGTACAAGGGGTCGAAAAGCTGATTGATGCCTTGGGGGGCGTTGAGGTGAACGTGCCCATTGATATGAAATATCAAGACGACAGTCAGCACCTCTATATCAACCTCAAAGCCGGTGAGCAGCTTCTAGATGGCGACCAGGCCATGCAGTTTCTCCGTTTTCGCTATGACGACAAAGGCGATATTGGCCGCGTCCAACGCCAGCAAATGTTGATGCGGTCGGTTGTCGAACAAACCCTAAACCCAGCGACTATTGCCCGATTGCCGAAGATTTTGTCGGTGATTCAATCCCATGTGGATACCAACCTGGCGGTGGAAGAACTGGTAGCACTGGTGGGGTTTGGGGCTCAGACAAATCGATCTAATGTGCAAATGCTGATGCTGCCGGGTGAGTTTAGTCGACCTGGCGATTACGAGCTGAGCTACTGGATCCCTAACTATGGCTCTATTGATGACATGGTGGATCAATATTTTAGGGTAGGCTCATCGGATATCACTGAGGCGAGCAACCCGGCGTCGCTTAGCGTGGCGATCCAAGACAGCACGGGGGACGATGTGGCCCTCCAGTCATTAATCGATACGCTCTACGATAGCGGTTACCAAAATGTGTTTGTAGACCGTGATTTTAACGAACCGTTAGCTGAGACCCGCATTGTCGCCCAACGGGGAGATAAGGCTAGCGCCGATCTGCTCCAGCGGTTTATGGGGGTCGGTGAAGTTCGGGTCGAAAGTACCGGAAATTTGGATTCTGACATTACTATTCAATTAGGCGATGACTGGTTAGAAGAGCACGGAGCTGAGCTCTAAATGTCAGATAGCAAAATCTATCAGTTTAAGATTGCGATCGCAGACAGCGAACCGTCAATTTGGCGTCGCTTGCTAGTACCCGCCGAGCTAAACTTAGAAGAACTCCACCGTATCCTACAAATTACGATGGGTTGGGATAATATCGCGCCCTACCATTACCGCATTGGCAAACGTCGGTCTGATATGGAGCCTGCATTGCTAGCAATGCCTTTAAACGAAGTGGTTCGCGACGACCTCACCACCTTTAGCTATCTCTACGACCCCCGCGACGGTTGGCTGCACACCCTAGAGCTAGAAATGATCCTCCCCGCCGACCCCAACGGTGTCTACCCCCACTGCGTCACAGGCGAGATGGCCTGCCCTCCCGAAGGCTGTGGCGGGGTTTGGGGCTATGACGAATGGCTTGAATCCCTCGATGACACCAGCGATCCAGGCTATTTAGAACGCTTAGATGGGCTAGAGACCGATTTTGACCCTGAGAGTTTTAACGTCGATTTGGTGAATATGCAATTGCATTCGACTTAGCCGATGCAACATAAAACGTAGGTTTCAGAACCGTTAATGTTTGCGATGACAGATGCCATAGATGGGGCCAACCTAGAGGTCAACTTTTGGCTCAACGAAACCATTACGCCTTGGGATGTCTATGGCCACGGCATTACTCGCGTACTGGTGCATCGACAGACCTCATTCCAAGAAATGTATGTGGTTGAGACCGGGGCCTATGGCAAAGCCTTGATCCTTGACGGTAAATGGCAATCTTGTACAGGGGATGAGTTTCTCTATCACGAGGCACTGGTGCATCCAGCCATGGTTTTGCACGGTGCGCCTCGACGAGTGCTAGTGCTGGGTGGAGCAGAGGGGGCTACCCTGCGCGAAGTGCTGCGATGGCGTACGGTGGAGCGAGTGGTGATGGTGGATATCGATGGTGAGGTGGTGCAGGCTTGCCAGCAGTACCTGCCGGAAATGCATTGCCACGCCTTTGAAGATCCCAGGGTGGAGCTGATTATCGACGATGCCCTAAAGTATCTCGATCGCACTGGTGATACCTGGGATGTGGTGATTTCTGACCTCACCGATCCGGTGGAGGCGGGGCCTGCCTATGCGCTATTTACCCAAGAACACTACCAGCAGGTGCAGCGGGCACTCTCCCCTGAAGGATTTTATGCCCTTCAAGCTGGCCCTATTGCCCCGGCTGAGCTGTGGCAACATACTCGCGTCGTGAATACATTAAAAACAGTTTTTAGTCAGGTACAGACCTGCCTGTGTCATGCAGTCACCTTTGGCTCGCCATTGGCGTTTGCGATCGCAGCCAATACCCCCTTTAACCATCAACCTAACCCAGACCACATTAATGCTCAACTTGCCACCCAAACCGAGGGCAAATTGCGTCTAATCGACGGAGAAAGTCTGCTGGGAATGCTGCAAGTCCCCAAACATATCCGTGATGCGATCGCGGCTGAGAAAACTGTCTATACCCTGGCTATCCCCCCTACCCTGGCCGACTCACCTCCAGTGTAAAGCTGGCAAAAGGACGAAGGCCCCGATTTCCCTATGAGATCGCTAAAACCTCAGTGGCTTTTTCTAGTACTTCGTCGGGGTCAAAGGGTTTGGTCATGTACAAATTTGCGCCCACTGCTTGCCCCTGCTGCTGGTCAAACTCCTGACCTTTAGCCGTCAGCATGATGATATAGACGTCCTGGGTAGCAGCATCA
>JBCCRZ010000306.1:0-7142 GCA_039200855.1 Cyanobacteria bacterium P01_D01_bin.44
ACGGTGGTTCCATCGTGAGAACCTACGCTTCGGTGTTGATGCTCGCAAATAAGACCAGATCGGCCTAAGCCGGGAAGCCCTTTGATTCGCTCTAAAATCTATCAATGTTGGCGGGGGGGGCAGTCAAACTTAAGCTGGCCCGCTTTTTGTAGCCAGGCGTTTAAAGATTTTGAACTCTCGCTGCTGCGTCTCCCGGCAATAAACCCGTCTATTCCGATATGCTCATCTAAATCAGGCCATTCAACGGCATAGCCATCTCCCAGTAGTTCCCGATTCTGGCGCGCTTTCTGGGAGGCATAGAGCAAACGGGGATACCAGGACAGTGGAATACTCAAACTCCGCCCATCCACGAGATCAACGATTAATTGCTCTGCTGTAATTGATACCCGCTCTACGATAGGTTCAAGCTCCAGTGTCAAAGCAGTCATTCCACACCTTTATCTCTAGTTATGACGTCACGTTTTCGCTTTTGCCTCCAAAGTTTCTAAGCGACTCTTGAGTTCTTGATTAACCTTCCTGACTGCATCAAGGTCCTTTCGCAGCTCATCCAGGGCTTTGTCAGAGCCGATATTTTTCTGCACCTTTTGAGCGGCCTCCTCGGCGCGGCGTTTGACTCGCCCATCGGGGCTTTGCTCAGCCAGCCCCCGCAGCACGCGGATGGCACCGGGGCTTTCCATCTGGCTCAAGGCACCGACAGTGGCCACCTGGGTGAGGAAAAAGTCCTCGCGGGCGAGGGCTTCGAGGCGTTCCAAAATCTTATCGACGCTGGCGGGGGTTTGCCCGGTGGAGATTGTACCCAGGGCTCGAATTGCATTGAGTCGAAGGGCTTGGGGGGTGCCTAACTCGGTGTAAGGTATCAATAGTTCCAGGGCTGCTTCCGATGTTTTGAACTGGCTGAGACCACCAATTGCACCGGAGCGGATGATTTCGTTCCAGCCCGAGCGTTCCTTGAGCACCGTATCGAGCAGCTTCAGGGTTTTCTTCTCTTTGTCTTTGCCCTTATCGAAGGTGCTAGAGCCGACTTTGCCAAGCGATCGCACCGCCGCCGACTCCACGTAGTAGCTCTCATCCCCTTTCTCGACAAGGGTTTTGAGCGCCTTATAGCTATCCGCTGTTTTAATCCCGGCCAGGGCCTCAACCACGGCCCGACGCACTTTAGGATGCTTATCCTTGAGCCCCTTCAGCAGACCATCCACCGCTTGATCGAGCTGAATCTTAGCTAGCTGCTCAGCCACCTCAGCCCGCACCGCCCAAAACGGATCGTGCTGAAGCGCCTGAATCAACGCCTTAACCGCCTCTAAACTGCCCTTCTTGGCGATTGCCTCTGCCGCATAAATCCGCGAAATCGGATCAGGATCATGGCCAAGCTGCGCCTTGAGTTCTTTCAGCGGATATTCCAGCTTGACCGTCTTCAGGAAGTGATTACCTACATCAAAACTAATAAAGTCCGGTTTTTGCCCTAGCGGAAAATAAAGCGCCTGTTCCCGCTCATGGATACGTACGGTCAGGGTTTGGAGTTTGGACGGGGTTCGTGCATTCCCCCTTTCGCCCTTCGCCTTTTCCCCTTCCCCCGTTTCTTCGACATAGCCAAACCCCACCGGGATTTTAAGGTCAAATAACCCCTCCTGCACCTGCGATTTGCCATCCTTAACCTGCATCTGGGTGACGGTGAGCTTAGCCAGCTTGCTGTCGTTATCCCAGCTGTAAGTAACCTTGTAGTCAGGGTGGCCCCCGCGATAGACGTATTGATCAAATAGGAAACGGAGGTTTCGCCCCGTGGCTTTGTCGATAGCGCGCAGCAGATCGACGGTTTCGACCGTGCTATGGGCGTTGTCTTCTAAAAAGGTTTTGAGGGTTTGGGTAAACAGTTCATTCCCTAGCTCAGTGTGGATCATGTGATAAACACAGGAGCCTTTTTCATAGATGTGCCGGTCGTAGAGTTCGATCGGTTCACGATAGATGTGAGTGACCAGGGGCCGACGATAGCGGCTGGCATCTTCTGAAATGTAGGCGCGGGCGTGATTGAGGTGATAGTAGGCGGCTTCGTCTGAGTCAAGGGCGTGCTCTAGCCATAGCACTTCTGAATAGGTGGCCATACCTTCTTTGACCCAGGCATGAGACCAGTGGTTGATCACAATTAGGTCCCCAAACCACTGGTGGGCTAGCTCATGGGCGACCAGGGTTTCAGAGGTTATATTGTCGAGGGCGGCGCGTTTGTCGAGCAGACAGCGGTCGGTCAACAGCGTCGTGGTGGTGTTTTCCATGCCACCGAAGATAAAGTCAACGGGGCACACCTGATCGTAATTTGAGAACGGGTAGGGATAGCCAAACACCTGGCTAAAGTGCTCTAGCATTTGGGGTGTTTTGCCCATGGTGAGCTTGCCCTGATCTTTTCGACCTTTTTGAACGTAGTAGGTGACGGGCCTGCTTTGCCATTCGTCTTGGATGATGTCAAATTCGCCCACGGCCAGGGTCATCAGATAGCTGGGGTGAACCTTGTCAAGCTTCCAGTGGTAGACCTTAGCGTCACCGTCTTCGGTGGTAGCCGTCAACTCCCCGTTGGAGATAGCAAAAAACTGTTTAGGAACGCGCACTTTTAGCTCTGAGGTAGCGAGCTGACCAGGGTAGTCAAAGCAAGGAAACCAGAAGCGAGAGTCTTCGTCTTCGCCCTGGGTCCAGACCTGATACGGTTTGTCAGGGTAATGCTCGTCGGGTGCGATGAAATAAATGCCACGCTGGGGATTTTCAACCCGATAGGCAATGCTGAGGGTGATCGGCTTGCCAGTTTCGGTGGGCTTTTTGAGCTGGATATGGAGCTTTTCGCCGTCGTAGTCAAAGGGCTGTTTGGTGCTGCCGATTTTGACGGTATCAATGTGTAAACTGACGGCATCCAGGGTGAGACGATCAACATCGCTGCGCACTGGGTTGAGGCGGATTTTGCAGGTGCCGCTGTAACGTTTGTTAGGAATGTCTAAATCGAGATCGAGGGCAATGTGCTCGACCTGACCGGGGCGGTCGGGGTTGTAGTGGGGGTATGCACCGGGTAGCTCAAAGGGTTTGTGGCCGTTGTCGTCAGCAAAGAGATGATAGGCGTTAGGCATGGTGTGCAGGGGCTGATGTGTACAAAAAGGAACTGATGGGGAGAGTTGGGAACACGAGGATGTAGGGAATGAGTGCTTTTAATAAAAGTCAGTTCCTTATTTTTTAATTACATTAACGTTTCTTAGAAGGTTAGGGACGTCTGCTTTTGGGATAATAAACGTACGATTTTAGTTTGACACCAAGATTTAGAAATTCTTTTATGGAAGCAGTTGCGGCGACTTTAATTAATGGTGTGCTCTCGATAAAGCCCCTGGCAGATTTTGCTAAAAATCGAGCCCGTAACATGATGATCAAGCGGGCTGAGTCAATTGGGGTGCATTGGCCCGATGAGGTCAAGCAGCTGCGATCGCGCAACAGCGACACAGAATTTAATACGATTTGGGAAGAAGAGCTGGCTGAGATCGCAACCCCTAACCTCGCCTATCCCGACTACTATCTGACCAGCTTCCACGCTTATGAAGAGGGCAACCTGGGATGGTTACCTGCCATGGAAGTTGAATCTGCCGCCCGTGCCGTCCACGCCCGATTGTGGCCCGAAGGTGACGCCCGAGGCGATATTCGACTGCGCCAGACCTACCACGACGTCCTCAAAGCCAAGCTACCCACTGCCCCCCAAACCATCATCGAGCTCGGCTGCAGCGTCGGTCTCGACACGTTTTACCTGCAAGCCACTTACCCCGACGCCCAAATCACTGGCGTTGACCTCTCCCCCTACTTTCTGACCGTTGCCCAGTATCGCCAAAAAAATCCCCCTTTCCCCCTTCACCCTTCACCCTTCACCATCAAGTGGCTACATGCACCAGCAGAGGCAACGGGTTTACCGGCTGAATCGGCTGATCTAGTATCAGCGTGTCTGATGTTTCATGAGTTACCTCAATCGGCTGCGATCGCAGTCCTCAAAGAAGCAGCCCGACTAGTCAAGCCCGGGGGACACTTTGCAATCATGGATATGAATCCGCAATCAGAGGTCTATGCCAAAATGCCGCCCTACGTTTTGACGTTACTGAAAAGTACAGAACCTTATCTGGATCAATATTTTGCCTTAGATATAGAGCAGGCTCTGCGAGAGGCTGGATTTGAAGCCCCTTCAATCACCTTTAATACCCTGCGTCACCGGACAATGGTAGCTAGAAAGAAGTAGATGTAGGCAGGAACAACTTCTTCACAGCGGGAGATGGGGGAGGCAGAGGAAGATAGGGGAGATGGAGGGGATGGGAAGGAGGCTGTGGAAAGGTTATCGGAGCTTTGTTGGCATGATGGGCGGCTTGTGCGGTTGGGGGAGCTGGGGTTAGCCAATCTGCCGCTGGCAGGATTATTTTATGGGGCCAGTGTGTTTACGACCTTGCGGGTCTATGGCGGGAGCCTCAACCATCCTCAGACCCATTGGTGGGCACATTGCGATCGCATCACTCAATCGCTCAATGCTTTTGGTTGGCCTCAACCTGACTGGGCTCAGATTTATAGCGGCTGCACTAAACTGCTACAGCACTATGAGGTGTTACGCATCACCGTTTTTCCAGAGGGTGAAACTCTAGTCACAGGGCGCTCACTGCCGACAGATTTAGCCATCGCTCAACGGCAAGGTATTGTCGTCTGGGTAGCGGATGAGCCAATTTATCATCGCAGTTTGTCTGCCCATAAAACGGGTAACTACCTGAGTTGCTGGCTAGCGCTCCAAGCTGCTCGTCGCCAGGGTGCCCGAGATGCTCTACTGGTGAGCAAGCAGGGGTATTGGCTGGAAACCAGTACAGGCAATCTTTGGGGATGGCAAGACGGTCACTGGTGGACGCCCCCCCTCAGCGCTGGCATTTTGCCAGGGATCATACGTCAGCAAATTCTAAAAGGGTTGGCTAAGCTACAACAGCCTGCCACAGAGGTCGATTGGTCCCCCGAACACGTCGCTAACTTTAAAGCCCTCGCCTATTCAAACTCTGTCAATGAAGTGCTACCCATTCGCACAACCCTGATTCAGAACACTAAACTGGAATATAACCATAACCATGCAGGATTCAATGCTTTGCGTGAGGCGGTAAAGGTGGTCGAGTAGCCATCTCGACTCTCCTTAAGTTTGGCTAAGCTCATGTTGCAGCCTGACCCATGACACCGCACCCAGCAAAGCTTTTTAGCCTAAATAGAGACTGGCTTCTCAGAATCCTGAAATGCGTTAACATAAGTTAATAATCACCCCACTTCAATTTAGGGGATCATGGTGGCATCAAGCCCAAACTTGTTTAGGAGGCTTACCCCCGGTGAATAAGCGCTGGAGAAACGCAGGACTGTATGTATTACTCGCTGTTGTCGTGATTGCACTGGCAACAGCCTTTTTTGATCAGCCTCGACAGGAAACTGATTCGTGGCGATATAGCCGCTTCATTGATGAAGTTCAACGAGGCCAGATTGAGCGCGTAGACATTAGCGCCGATCGCTCCCAAGCTCGATTTTCAAACCCCGAGGGCACTGGCAAGGTAATCGTGAACCTTCCTGGTGATCCGGGGCTGGTTGATATTTTGACCACCAATGACGTTGAGATTAATATTCAACGTCAGACCGATGAAAGTATGTGGGTACGGGTGTTAAGCACCCTGTTGATTCCCGTGTTACTGCTGGTGGTGCTTTTCTTTGTGCTCCGCCGTGCCCAAAGTGGCCCTGGTAGCCAAGCGATGAACTTTGGTAAGTCTAAGGCCCGTGTTCAGATGGAGCCCCAGACCCAGGTGACCTTTGGCGATGTAGCCGGGATTGATCAGGCCAAGTTAGAACTGGCCGAAGTCGTTGACTTTTTAAAAAATGCTGACCGTTTTACTGCGGTGGGTGCCAAGATTCCCAAGGGAGTCCTGCTAGTCGGCCCTCCGGGAACTGGTAAGACCCTGCTGGCTAAGGCCGTTGCGGGTGAGGCGGGCGTACCCTTCTTCTCAATCTCAGGTTCAGAGTTTGTGGAGATGTTTGTGGGGGTGGGGGCATCTCGCGTCCGCGACCTGTTTGAGCAGGCTAAGGCCAATGCCCCCTGTATCGTCTTTATTGATGAGATTGACGCGGTGGGTCGTCAACGGGGCGCGGGCCTCGGTGGCGGCAATGACGAGCGGGAGCAAACCCTCAACCAGCTGCTGACCGAGATGGATGGTTTTGAGGGCAACACCGGTATCATCATCATCGCGGCAACTAACCGCCCTGACGTACTGGATGCGGCGCTGCTGCGCCCCGGTCGTTTTGATCGCCAGGTGGTGGTTGATCGTCCTGACTACGCAGGGCGGCTTGAGATTCTTAACGTCCACGCTCGAGGTAAAACCTTTGGCAAAGATGTTGACCTGGAGAAGATCGCCCGACGGACGCCCGGGTTTACTGGAGCCGATTTGTCGAACCTGCTGAACGAGGCGGCTATTTTGGCGGCCCGTCGTAACCTGACCGAGATTTCGATGGATGAGGTTAATGACGCAATTGATCGCGTGCTGGCTGGCCCCGAGAAGAAAGATCGGGTGATGAGCGAGAAGCGGAAGTCTCTGGTGGCTTACCACGAGGCTGGTCATGCGCTAGTAGGTGCCCTGATGCCCGACTATGATCCGGTGCAGAAGATTAGCATCATTCCACGGGGTCGGGCTGGTGGCTTGACCTGGTTTACCCCTAGCGAAGAGCGTCTGGAATCTGGGCTCTACTCCCGGTCTTATCTGCAAAATCAGATGGCGGTTGCTCTCGGGGGTCGCCTTGCCGAAGAAATTATCTTTGGTGAAGAAGAGGTTACCACCGGGGCCTCTAATGACCTGCAGCAGGTGGCTAGGGTGGCTCGCCAAATGGTGACCCGTTTTGGTATGAGCGAGCGGCTAGGCCCGGTTGCTCTGGGTCGTCAGCAAGGCAACCCTTTCTTAGGTCGCGATATCGCCAGCGAACGCGACTTCTCTGAAAAGACGGCAGCCACCATCGACTCCGAAGTGCGTCAGCTGGTAGACCAGGCCTATACTCGGGCCAAGCAGGTGCTGAATGACAACCGCCATGTGCTGGATCAGCTAGCTGACATGCTGGTTGAAAAAGAAACGGTGGATTCAGACGAG
>JBCCRZ010000307.1:0-7138 GCA_039200855.1 Cyanobacteria bacterium P01_D01_bin.44
TCTTTGTGCATCTTTCAAGGCGTTTCGCCAAGCCCTTCTGAAAATGCGAGATTAAAAGCTTTAGACGCGCCACTGTTGATAGCTGTTTCAGTTGATATATATTTCAACAGTGATATTACTCACTGCCTACATGCTCAATCCGCCTCACACTCGAAGGTATTATGTTGGGTTCAATCAAAGCATTCGTAAACTTTCTTTGAGAAAGTTGAAAGATCATGCTTATTTTGAATCGTTTCCTAGAAAAGACATTAGCCTTACTGCTAAGTTAAGCGATAAGGCACTTGACAAAGCAATGGCTGTCCCCATCATTTCGGGGTGGCTGTGTGGGAGCGGCCAAATCAGGTCACTTTCCACCTTTTTACCTGCTCTTAATCAAAATACAATCTTTTCACCACCGTATTTTTGCTGAGGCTTAATCTCAGCCCACTAATCTTCCTGTGGTTTTTAATATAGCCACGGAGTGTTTTGTTATGGTAGTCAGCGGAATTAAGCGCCGTCTGAAGTATGTCGGCGTTGCAGCTGCAGTCGCCGCTACGGTGGGTTTAACGGCAACTGAGGCCGTTTCCCAGAGTGTGATCGCAATCGACGGTTCCAGCACCGTTTTCCCCATCACCGAAGCCATGGCTGAGGAATTCAGTGTAGCTAACCCTGATGCGAGCATCACGGTTGGGGTTTCGGGTACTGGTGGCGGTTTCAAAAAGTTTTGTGCGGGTGAGACCGTGATTTCGAATGCGTCTCGTCCGATCAAAGATACCGAGATGGAGCTTTGTGCAGCCAACGGGATTGAATATCTTCAAATCCCCGTTGCTTACGATGCAATTACAGTGGTTGTGAACCCCGAGAACACCTTCGCAACTGAAATGACTGTCGCTGACCTCCAAGCGCTTTGGGAGCCCTCAGCTGAAGGCACTATCACCCGTTGGAACCAGCTCAACCCCGCTTGGCCGGACGAGGAAATCGGCCTGTATGGCCCAGGGTCTGACTCGGGGACCTTCGATTACTTTACCGATGAGATTGTTGGCGAAGAAGGTGCTAGCCGCGGTGACTACACTGCCAGCGAAGACGACAACGTGTTGGTGCTGGGTGTGGCGCGCGACCCCTATGCCCTGGGCTACTTCGGCATGTCTTACTACCTGGAGAACCAGGACAGCCTGACCGCTGTGGGCATTGACGACGGTGAGGGTGAAGAGGGCTTTGTGGTGCCGTCTCCCGACACGATTGAGGCTTATCAGCCGCTGGCTCGCCCCATCTTTATCTATGTCAACACCGCTGAGCTGTCTGGCGATCCCGAGTTGCGTGCCTTCGTCGAGTACTACATCCAGACGGCCTCCGACATCGTGCCTGAGGTGGGCTATGTAGCATTACCCGACAGTGACTATGCTGATGCCTTAGCAGGTCTCTAGACGCAGCTCTTTAAAGACAGATCTTGAGTATCTGACAACTGTTCATCACTCAGTGTGCATCAACCTTTATAGGCCCTAGGACTGAGCTTTTTGCCAGAGTCCCGGGGCCTATCGCTCTGAGTTATAAGGGGCCGACCAGCATGATAGATCTCCCGCAGCATATTTCTAACCAGCATCCCAGGTCGCAGAATCGGTTTTTGCGGATTTTATTTCATCCATTGACCTGGGTGTCAGTGGGGCTGCACGCGCTGCTGTTATTTATGCCTACCTGGGAAGTAGACCATTCAGAAGCTGAGGAACCGGAAATTCTCGAAGAGGAACCTGTTATTGAAGTCGAAAGTTTAGCCGAGCTGCTCAGTCAGCCTGATGAAACGCCGCCCCCCGAAGTACCTGTAGAGCCACCGCCCCAGACTCAGGCCCCAGCTCCCCCCCAGCAGCAGGTTTTGACTGAGGTCCCCGAGGAGCTTCCCGACGAACTGCCCCTGGATGAGCTGCCGCCAGATGAGTTGCCACCAGACGAGCCCCCTCCGGATGAGCCACCGCCGTTTGACCCAGCAGTTCAGGCCCAGTTTAAAAGTGCGTTGAGTAATTATCTGTCAGTGGGGGCTAGCAATGCAGCAGGCACCTCTTCTAACTTCGATAACACAGACCAATGGCCTGTCCCCGCCTCATGGATCCCTCGTTCTTTTAGCGATCCGGCGGCGTTCTTTGCAGCTGACAGTATTGTTGATGAGTCGTTTCAGCCCTATCCTGGCGTTGAGTTTAAATACATCGGTCGAAACTTTGATCTAGTCTCTAGCGAAGGGCTGGGTCCCGCTGTTCAAGAGAACGGGTTATCTTTTGAAAAGATAGAT
Source organism: Cyanobacteria bacterium P01_D01_bin.44 (assembly GCA_039200855.1). GTDB lineage: Bacteria > Cyanobacteriota > Cyanobacteriia > Phormidesmidales > Phormidesmidaceae > SIO4C1. The sequence continues at coordinate 2,258 of JBCCRZ010000307.1, forward strand.
ACGTACGGGGGCAGTGACCTGTATGTGGTGATCTCTCCAGAGGGAAACCCGATGAATTACATTTCCTTGGTCGATATGAAAGGGTCTACCGCTGTGTTTGTTTGGTCAGATGATCCAAGACAGGGGGTATCAGGTGTGTAAAGAGGGATTGTTTTGCAATCGACTTACAGCCATTTATAGCCATCTAGTCATCCAGGTAACACTGCCCCATCTATGAAACTCTTAAAGGCGATACATCCCATTTTTCTCTTAGCATTAGGGCTGCATGCGGCGCTCTTAATGATTCCCATTTCAGGGTCGTCAGATGAGATTATCCCCGCCCCTGACCCTGAGGGAGAAACCATCTCGGTTACACGCATCCCGACAGAAGATGACAAAAAAGCAGCTGCAGCAGTGAACCCAGCAACTTCTCCCCAAACAGTTGCTACAAAGCCAGCCCAATCCAACCGTCCGGCTCAGCAGGCTCAATCAGGTACCCCTCGCACCAATGCTCAACAGCGGGGTCAAAGTGGTCGCTCGGTCAACGGAGCCTCTAACCGTGCAAATGGTCGTAACGCCCGGGGGAGCGATCGCACCGTCGATAATCGCAATGCTGATAATCGCGATGCCGACAATCGTAATGTCGATGAAGAAATCGCCAACTTAGGCAATGCTTCGTCCCCGCCCCCACCCCCCTCCTCCGGAGATACCTCACCTGCCAATGCAACGCCCCCTGCCAGCCCCCAGGAGCCTCTGACCTTAGCGGCCCTGCTCGAGAAAGCAAAGCGCCCTGTCTCTGAGCAGTTAAAGGATTTGCTGGCTTTATTTAGCACAGCCTATAACTATCAAGCCGAGCGAACAAACGACGCGGCTGAAGCCCAAGCCCGTGACAGTTGGTTAGCCGGGATTCGCGATCGCACCGGCATCGCCGTCGAACCCGAGCCCTTAGAAACGCCGGTCAAAATCCCCTATCCCCTCGAACGGGAGGACTCCTTTTTGCAAAAGTATGGGGATTACGAATACGATTTAGACTTCGTCGCTTGTCTGAAAGAAGCCCCCCAGCCAGCTGTGGTCGGGATTGCGTTTGATCAAGCCGGTGCGATCGCGCACCAAGATCCTGTCATCCTACGCAGCACTGGCTACGAATTTCTCAACCAAGAAGCCCTCGAGCGCGTCAAACAGTACGAAGACTTCCCCCTCGAGAAAGCCCAAAAAGCCTACACCATTGACGTCGAAATCGACCACGATAACGAGCGATGCCCCGTAGTGCCGACGGCAGAGGTCACAGAAGGTGAAGGGCAAACAGAGGAATAGCGGAGAGGGAAATTTTAGATTTTAGATTTTAGATTGGTGGCTCAAGGGGCTGTTTGTCCAAGGCCACGCCTCCAAAACCCTCCAAAATCCAAAATCCCCAATCCAAAATCCTCAGACCTTTGTCCGATCCGTCAAAATTTCATGCCCCTCCGTCGTCACCAGTACCGTGTGCTCAAACTGCGCTGACAGGGAGCGATCTACCGTCACCACCGTCCATCGATCGCGCAGGGTGCGGGTATGGCGAGAGCCTGCATTAACAATCGGCTCAATTGCCAGGGTCATACCCGGTTTAAGGGTGACATTGGGCAACTCTTCGGTACGAAAATTAAATACCGATGGGGGTTCGTGCAAATTTCGCCCGACCCCATGCCCGGTAAACTCTTGAACGACGCTGTAGTTACTAGCCTTGACCGCATCTTCGATGGCCCCTGCAATGTCCAATAGCCCATTGCCTGGCTTAACCTGTTCAATCCCGGCGTAGAGGGCTGCTTCGGCTATCCCCATTAAATCCTTGGCCTGATCGCTGACTCGACCCACCGCAATCGTGATGCACGAGTCACCATGAAACCCTTCGTAATAAGCCCCCGTATCGACCTTTAAGATATCCCCTGCGCGGATAGTTTTGCGCTTACGTGGAATCCCATGGACCACTTCATCATTGACACAGGCACAAATCGACGCCGGAAAGCCATGATATCCCTTGAAGCTAGGGGTGGCTCCCATGTCTCGAATCCGACGCTCGGCATGGTCATCTAGATCCGCCGTCGTCATTCCCGGCTCAACGATTTCTGAAATTTCTTTGAGCACCGTCGCCACAATTTTGGACGCCGTCCGCATCGTCTCAACCTCTGGCTCAGACTTGAGCTCAATCCCCTGGCTACGGCGTGGCCCCACCATCACCGGACGAAACACCGCACGCGATAGCAGGTTGGTTAAGACGTTCATGAGTTTTACAAAGTGAAAGCTGGACTTCCCCTCTCTAGTATGAAGGATGACGACCCAGAAATTTATTTCTTAATCCCTGGTCTTTTAGCATCAAGTTGGCGTATCATAGTAGACCGTGTGCTTTTCAGGGATTATGAACGCTGAGGCAATTATCCGCTCTATCGAAGCGGAACAATTAAAAGACGATCTTCCCGACATCTATGTCGGGGATACAGTTCGGGTCGGTGTCCGAATCAAGGAAGGCGGCAAAGAACGCATTCAGCCCTATGAAGGGACCGTAATTGCTAAACGCAATGGCGGTATTAATGAGACAATTACCGTACGTCGCATTTTCCAGGGGGTTGGCGTAGAGCGTGTGTTTTTGCTCCATGCCCCACGGGTGGCCAATATCAAAGTTGTCCGCCGGGGTAAAGCGCGTCGCGCCAAGCTATATTACTTGCGCGATCGGGTGGGTAAGGCAACTCGTTTGAAACAGCGTTTTGACCGTCCGCTCTAGCGGGTCGTGCGTCCTTAGTTCAGTTGGTAGAACGTCGGTCTCCAAAACCGAATGTCGGGGGTTCGAGTCCTCCAGGGCGCGCTGCATCATCCAGAGCGATTCTACCCGAGCTGCTAGCTAGCAATAAGCTTCGGGTAGAATTGTTTTTGGGTGATCACATAGTTGATCATACTTAGTCTGGCGATAATCACGTTTAACTCACTAAGGCTGTGATTTATAGGCCATGACTCATAGGCTGTGACTTAACAGAGCTATGGCTTAACAGGGCATTAAGGAAGCTAGTAACGTGGTCAAAAAAGAAGCTAAGCAAGAGACTCCAGCAAGCAAGAAGCCAAAGGACAGTGACACGTCCGAGGGTTTTAGCGCAGGCGAGTTTGTACAAGGCACCAGAGAGGAGCTTACTAAAGTTGTCTGGCCTACCCGTCAGCAGCTTTTTAGCGAATCAGCTGCCGTCATTTTGATGGTGAGTTTATCTGCGGGGTTAATTTATCTCGTTGACAAACTATTTGGTTGGGCTTCACAGCAGGTGTTTTGATTATGACTTATGCATCAGACGATCCAAATTACGACGTGACCAAGGGCGCTGACGAGCCAAAGCCAGTCAGGTCCCGCTGGTATGCGGTTCAAGTCGCATCGGGTTGCGAAAAGCGAGTCAAGCTTAACCTTGAGCAACGCATCAAGACCTTAGATGTGGCCAGTCGGGTACAGAGCATCGAAATTCCCCAGACCCCTGCTGTCAAACTGCGTAAGGACGGGTCTCGTCAAAGCATTGAGGAGAAAGTCTTTCCGGGCTATGTTTTGATTAAGATGCAGCTCGATGACGAAGTTTGGCAGGTGGTTAAAAATACCCCCCACGTCATCAACTTTGTGGGTGCCGAGCAGCGACGGAGTACAGGCCGAGGCCGAGGGCATGTCAAACCGATGCCGCTGAGTGCTGCAGAGGTTGACCGTATCTTTAAGCAGACCCAAGAGCAGGCTCCTGTTGTCAAAGTTGATCTTGACTCTGGGGATAAGATTTTGGTGCTGTCAGGTCCCTTTAAAGACTTTAGTGGCGAGGTCATTGAGGTCAGCCCCGAACGGAGTAAGCTCAAGGCGCTACTGTCTATTTTTGGCCGTGACACGCCCGTAGAGCTGGAATTTAACCAAGTGCAAAAAGAGAGTTAATCAATGGCGAAAAAGGTTGTTGCAATTATCAAGCTGGCGATCCCCGCTGGCAAGGCTAACCCGGCACCGCCCATTGGCCCTGCTCTTGGTCAGCATGGTGTCAATATTATGGCGTTTTGCAAAGAGTACAACGCCAAGACCGCTGACAAAGCAGGGTTGATTGTGCCGGTCGAGATTTCTGTCTTTGAAGATAGAAGTTTCACCTTCATTCTAAAAACCCCCCCCGCGTCGGTTTTAATCAAAAAAGCCGCCAAAATTGAGAAGGGCTCAGGGCAGCCTAACCGTGAAAAGGTGGGCTCAATTACCCGGGCTCAGCTCCAGGAAATTGCCGAGGTCAAAATGCCTGACCTCAATGCAAACGACATTGAGGCTGCGATGAATATCATTGCGGGTACTGCTCGTAATATGGGTGTTAGCGTTGCTGACTAGGTCAGCAGGTTCAAGATTTTGTTTTTTATAGGGGGAGAGGCTTAACCTCGTTCGGACCCCGAGGAGTTATTACCATGGCAAAGAAAGTTTCACGTCGCCTCAAAGAGGCCCTGGCCAAAGTCGAAGACCGACTATATGAGCCATTAGAAGCCCTCACACTGCTCAAAGAAACCGCAACGGCAAAGTTTCCCGAGTCGGCTGAGGCCCATATTCGTCTGGGCATTGACCCCAAATATACAGATCAGCAGTTGCGTACCACCGTTGCGCTGCCCAAAGGGACAGGCCAAACCGTCCGCGTAGCTGTGATTGCCCGAGGCGAGAAAGTTACCGAAGCAACTGATAATGGTGCCGATTTGGCTGGATCTGAAGATTTGATCGACGAAATCCAAAAAGGCATGATGGATTTCGATGTCTTAGTGGCTACGCCAGATATGATGCCTAAGGTTGCTAAGCTGGGGCGTCAGCTGGGTCCTCGTGGGTTAATGCCCTCACCCAAGGGAGGCACTGTGACCTTTGAGCTGGGTAAGGCTATCGAAGAATTTAAGGCTGGTAAA
>JBCCRZ010000308.1:0-7093 GCA_039200855.1 Cyanobacteria bacterium P01_D01_bin.44
GCCCCCATCGGGTGCCACCGAAGCCAGCGATGATAAATGCAACAGGGCATTCCCCTCCCCTGAGAATCCTTCATTGAGCTTAATCACAATCCGCTCAAGGTCAGGCTGTCGCTCCCAGAGCGCTGCCGTCGCCTCGGCCAAGTCTTTGGCATTGTAAGTCAACTCACTGCCGTCGGGGTGGGGAATATCGCAGGCCGCAAAAATCTCGCGACTACCGCTCTTGGTGCCCCAATAGAGCAAATCCGGATCTAGTGCCATCAGTGGGATGCCCAGCTGTAGAGACAGCGACCGCTCCAGAGCGGTGGCATTAAAACAAGTGAGATACGCCTCCCCCGGCGTCAGGCAGGCTCGAATCCGCTCTATCAGACGAGGTCTTGCCAACACCTTAGCCGTGAGCGAGCGTTGTGAGGCGTCATAGGTCGACAAAATCGTCAGGCGATGGCGCGCATGGGAGCTAGGAATCCCTGGCAATAGCTCCAGATAATAATCAACGATGCTTGGGTGCAGCGGCTGCGAGGTCAGATAAATCAGCTGCGTTTTAGGATTGCGCAAATGCAACAACGTACACAGCAATCGTTCTTCATAATGATGGACTCCATCGACTTTAGCCAGCTCTTCTTGATCTAAGCTGAGGGATGGCACCACCACAATCTGTCGCGGTTGACGATCAAACTGATTAATCGACTGCCAGCAGTTTTTGAGGTGAGCTTGCAAAGCATGAAACTTCGCAGCGACATCTGGAGCCATCGGAGCCAAGGAATGAAGTAACAATCCAGACATCCCACAATCGTTCCTCCACGTCAAACGCCAATGGCAATCTTTTTCTATTTGGCCATAAAAAAAGTGGGCGCAATCCATTGCGCCCACTTTACTAGCTACCTGATTTTCATCTCATCAATATTCCGCTGTATGGCACTCGCTGGCGATTTTCTCAAGAACCCCAGCCAAACACTCAAGATTCAGAACGATTTTCTTAAGCACCCTAGTTTCTTAAGCACCCTAGCCAACCCTAGGAATCAGTTTGTGCCAGTTGAGGCTGCAGAAAAGCCACCATTTGCTCAACCCCGCGCTGAATTCGACGAGTCACTGTCATCGGGCTAACGCCAATCCGCTCGGCAACTTCCTTCCGGGAGAGACCTTTAAAGAACACGTACTCGATGGCAGAGCGGGTTTTTTCTTCGAGTTGGCCCATGGCCCGCTGGATCTGCTGGCGATCTTCTTCGAGGACCTGTAGCAGCTGATAGTGAGCGTCTGGCAATGTATCACCTAGGGTAATGGTCGAATCAATCTGGTGAGAAACCGTTGCATCCAGGCTCAGGGGCATCCGGTTTTTGTTTGCCAGTTTGACCTGACGCCATTCGTCTACCGAGATGCTGAGCGCCTCAGCCATCTCAATGTCAGAAGGTTGACGACCATACTTGCGTAGCAACTCAGCCTGACGTTTTTGGCTCTCTTTTTGTAGATCTTGCCACCGACGGGGAATCTTAACTGTAGTGCCGCGATCGCGCAGAAAGTGAAGCATCTCACCGCGAATGTAGGGCACTGCAAAGGAGCTAAAGGCACAGCCCTGACTGGGGTCAAAGCGCTCAATCGCGCGGATGAGACCCAGGTAACCAATTTGCTCTAGATCTTCATAGGGCTCAGAGCACTGGTGGCTGACCCGATGGGCAATTTTGCGAACCAAGCCAGCATTCAGGCGCACCAGATCATTGCGCAATTTAATCGAAGGCTTGTGCTTGTAAGCCATCAGCAGCTCCATGCCGCGGGAACGAAGGGACGAAATTTGAGTAGCCATATCTTGCGGAGTATCCTGTTTCAGAGCAATTCAAAATCGTGATTTGAATTCCATTTTCAGGATGTGAACCGCAAGTTACCATCGTTGGATCACGGGAGTGTAAAAATAAGCTTCTGGAAACTTTCCGTGTAAACACAGGCGCAGTAAAAACAGCAACCTTTCTTGGTGCCGAGTTAAAAATAAAGCCCACAAGGCTTTACACCAAAGTCATCCGTAAATCCGCTGAGTCAAAAATCTCACCAACTTTTTCGGTTAAATAACGAAAATTAACGGAGAAATTCGTAAAAAAAGACACCAAGACTCAAGCATAATTGATTGTCATTGAGCCATATCAAGCAATCTTAGTGATTGTTATCACGGAAAATGGGAACGGTGCGGTTAGTTGGATTTGATACAGGGAGGTGGAGGGTGGAGAGTGGAGAGTGGAGAGTAGTTGTAGCAGGGGAAGATGGGGAAGATGGGGGAGCGTTCTAATACCCACTACCCATTACCCAATTCCCACTACCCACTACCCAATAGCAATAACCCAGCGCTGACCGATACTATATAAGTAAGAAACATCCTACGTCCGAAGGCTCCGATGCTAGACCTGTCTGATTTGAAGCGAGAAGTTGATTTGCTAACTGAGCGCCTGGGTAAAACCCAGGACTATCTTTGACTTACCCGCCATCAAAGCCAAAATTCAAGATCTAGAGCAGATTGCATCCCAGCCCGATTTTTGGGATGACCAAGACCAGGCTCAAAAAACGCTACAAGAGCTGAATGAATATAAGTCCTACCTTGACCAGTTAACGAGTTGGGAAACCAGTCTGGAAGACACCCAGGCTATTGTCGAACTCCTCGAGGTGGATGCCGACGAGTCGTTGTGGAGCGAGGCCACCCATACGGTTCATAGCCTTAATCAGGAACTCGCCCAGTGGGAGCTGCAGCAGCTATTATCAGGTCCTTATGATAAAAGCGGTGCCGTGCTGACTATCAATGCTGGGGCGGGCGGCACCGACGCCCAAGATTGGGCGGAGATGTTGTTGAGAATGTACACCCGCTGGTGTGAACAGCACGGCTATAAGCTGCACCTGGTTGAAGAGTCCAAGGGCGATGAAGCTGGACTCAAATCTGCCACCTTAGAAATCGAAGGTCGCTATGCGTACGGCTACCTTAAAGCCGAAAAGGGCACCCATCGACTGGTGCGGATTTCCCCCTTTAATGCTAATGGCAAGCGCCAAACCAGCTTTGCCGGTATAGAGGTGATGCCGATCCTCAATGACGACATTGAGCTAGACATTCCTGAAAAAGACCTGGAGATCAAAACCTCCCGCTCGGGCGGGGCTGGGGGGCAAAACGTTAACAAGGTGGAGACGGCGGTACGCATTACCCACCTACCCACCGGAATTTCGGTACGCTGTACCCAGGAGCGATCGCAACTCCAAAACCGCGAAAAGGCCATGGCGATTCTAAAAGCCAAGCTGCTGGTCATCGCCCAGGAGCAACGTGCCCAAGAGATCGCCGATATCCGCGGTGACATGGTCGAAGCCGCCTGGGGCAACCAAATCCGTAACTATGTCTTTCACCCTTACCAAATGGTCAAAGATCTGCGCACCCATGTAGAAACCACCGCCATCAATGACGTCATGAATGGCGATCTGGACACCTTTATCCAGGCCCTGCTCAAGCAGGAAAATCAGGTGGTGCAAGAGGCAACGTCCGTTTAAGGAATTGCTACAAAAGCAGGCATTCCCACGCTGGCCTCTATTCACTACTCACTACTCTCTACCCTCTTTCCCCTCCCCCATATCCACCCACCACCCACCACTCACGTTTTCCCATGACCGACCCCTCTCCTACGCCCGAAACCTCCACCCCAAATTCCCCAGAGCCTCCTCCGAGCTATGTCAAGCTCGCCATGCGCAATATGGTCAAAAAGGGCGGTAAATCCCTGTTTCACTTTTCGCTGACGGCCACTGGGCTGCTCGGGCTTTTAATTGGGCTGGCCTATCTGACCCGATAGGCATGACTGGAAAAACGGGTTGAAATATTAGCGGGTTGAGACAAGTAAGGGGAGTAGAAGCGCAGAGGGAGCAGAGGAGGCGCGGATCAGTTTGCCAGAACAGTAGTGAATCTAAACGATGTTAAACGAACATGTGAGTGTGGTTCCCCCGACTGAGGCACTTGTCTTGGAGCTAATGGTAGACGGCCTCGAAACTGTCCAATCGTTGGATCGCTCAACTGCCCAAATCACCCTTGAAGTCTGGCAAGACTGGTTTAAGCGTTGGCTAGCGGCCCTATCCCCTCAACTGTCCCCCATCAACGCCTACGAGCTGAGCCTGGTGCTCATTGATGATGCCGGTATTCAACAGCTCAATCAGACCTATCGCCATCAAGATAAACCCACTGATGTGCTGGCGTTTGCGGCGCTGGAGACAGCACTGCCAGGGCATCAAGATATTTATCAGCAAATGCCCCTAAATTTGGGCGACATTATTATTTCTGTCGACACAGCCGTTCGTCAGGCCTCTGAACAGGGGCACTCTGTTAAACAGGAACTAACCTGGCTCGCAAGCCATGGCTTGCTACACTTGCTAGGGTGGGATCACCCTGATGAAGCAAGTCTGCAGGGTATGTTAGCTGAGCAAACAACCTTACTTATGCTGATCTCATAAAGACAAGTCGATAGTTAAGATACAGCCATATATCTTTGGCAAGCGTTAACATAACGCAAATCCTTGATGAATCCTTGGGGAACTTATCGGTTAGGTTATACCTTCCTTAGAATAGGAGGTTAGGTTCTTAGCTAGTGGATTACCCCAGCTATGCGTAAAAATTGGCCCATGTCTATGACTCCCAAGCTGCAAAAGCCCTCACCTAAGTCTGTCCGTCAGGCAGATCGTCTTGCTGCCTGGCAAGTGGCTCCTGATTTGTTCAGCAGCTTTCGCTATGCTTGGGCGGGGGTTTCCTATGCGTTTAAGACCCAACGAAATTTTCGAATCCATACGGGCATTGGCATTGTGGCGTTTACACTGGGGGTCTTGCTCAAGATCAGCACGGTTGAAGCGTCGATCATTTGCCTGACCATTGGCGCGGTGCTGGTGATGGAGTTGCTGAATACGGCCCTTGAGTCGCTAGTAGATCTAACCGTCGGTCAAACGTATCACGAGTTAGCTAAAATCTGTAAAGACTGTGCGGCGGGTGCTGTGCTGATCGCTGCGATCGCAGCCGTCGTCATCGCCCTGTTTATCTACATCCCGCACGTCTCGTCATTCATGGCAGTTTATTGATCGATTCGTCAGGGTAGGGGCAGCGCTTGATTTTAGTCATTGACAATTACGACAGCTTTACGTACAACCTGGTGCAATATCTGGGCGATCTGGGGCAAACGCTACCCGTTGCCAGCGACATCGAGGTTTATCGCAACGACCAGATTACCCTGGATGAAATCAAGCGAAAACAGCCCGATGGCATTTTAATCTCCCCTGGACCTGGCACTCCCGACGACTCCGGTGTGTCTTTAGACATCTTGCACGAGCTCGGCCCCACGCTGCCAATTTTAGGCGTTTGTCTGGGGCATCAGGCCATCGGTCAGGTATTTGGCGGCAAAATCATCGCTGCACCGGAGCTGATGCATGGCAAAACCTCCCCGGTTCACCACACGGGCGTCGGGGTGTTTGAGGGGCTAGATAATCCGTTTACGGCAACCCGATACCACAGTCTGGTGATTGAGAAAGCAACCTGCCCAGATGTGTTGGAGATTACGGCCTGGGTTGAGGATGGCACGATTATGGGCGTGCGGCATAAGAAATATCCCCATATTCAAGGGGTGCAGTTTCACCCGGAGAGCGTCTTGACCCAATCGGGTATGCAGTTGCTAAAGAACTTTTTGGTGAGCTTGCCAGTCAAGGTAGCGGCATAGGATAGCGGCTTCAAAACATGCGCTATGGTTGAACTAGCGTTGAGCTTCACCCTATTGAGGGCATGACGATGGTTCAAGAGCTTTCTATCACCAGTCCAGATATCAGCAATCTGGTCACCGAAGACGATACCCCATGTATCGAAGACGATACCCCATGTATCACAGCTATGGAGAAAAGGATGGCAGATAGCTAGAATCAAATGGCTAAAATACATAGGAAATCATCGGCTAAGTTGTACATATGGGCATGCAACGATTAGAGATCCAGCTACCAGAGTCTGTTTATCGTCAGCTAGCACGAATTGCAGAGGAAACAGCGCAACCGATTGAAGCGCTTGCTGCCCAAAGCGTGATTAGCAATCTACCCCCATCAGCAGATGATGCTTCCCCGGAACTGCGGGCAGAACTGCTGAGGATGCAAGTCCTAGAAACTGAAGACTTGTTTAGAATTGCACAGGCTGCAGCCGAGTCAGCCCATCATGAACGGCAAGTTGAGCTGCTAGAGAAAAATGAAGATGGTCTACTCACTCAGACTGAGCGTCAAGAACTCACACGGCTGAGACAAGATTCTGACCTGCTGATGCTACGAAAGGCTTATGCTTGGTCAGTTTTGCGTTGGCGAGGTCAGCGATTACCCAAGCTACAAGAGCTGCCAATTCCATAATGAGCATCCCAGCTAGCCTACGCCAACAAGTGATTGCTGAGGCCAAATACCGCTGCGAGTACTGCAAGACCTCTTCTCGGCTAACAGGTACACCTTTAGTGATGGAGCATATTTTGCCCAGATCGTTGGGTGGCAGTGATGTTCGTAGCAACCTGGCTGCTTCTTGTTACCGATGCAACGAGTTCAAAGGGATAAAGACACATGCTAAGGATCCCGAGACAGGCCAGCTTGTTTCACTATTCAATCCTCGACATCAAGATTGGGACGATGAGTTTATTTGGGGCAATGGGGGCACGCACATACTTGGTCGGACACTGACCGGAAGAGCAACAGTGCTTGCACTCCGGCTAAACAATGAACAGATGGTTGAAGCGCGAGCAATATGGATTGATTTTGGGTGGCATCCTCCAGCGGATCGCTCTGCACCTACATAGCGGCCCAGATGTGTTTTTGAGCCTCCCAATGGACTGGAGCAAAAAGGAAAATCGGTCTTATTTTTTCTGGGAGTTTGGCAAGCCCTTCGAGGTTGCAATTGAGATTGTGTCAAACCGGGAAGGGAGCGAGCTAGACCACAAGCTGCTCAAATATGCACGGCTGGGCGTGACTTACTATACGGTATTTGACCCACTGCGCCAGATTCAAGAACCAGAGCAGATGGATGGTCATCTGCTGCGGGCCTTTGTGCTAAGCGCTGGGCGTTATCAGCTGATTTCAGAGACACCTGCGGGTA
>JBCCRZ010000309.1:0-7092 GCA_039200855.1 Cyanobacteria bacterium P01_D01_bin.44
AAGGTTGCGATCGCAAAGCCCCACAAAGATTTTATGACTGACCTAGAATCTTACGTGAAAGTTCAGCGAGGCATCAAACCTGATAAGAATATAGATAAAGAGAAAGAAGTTTATATCGATCTAAATGGCCAAGACGCGGTACCACCAACACGCCCAGGGCGTCGATTTATTTCAACGCCTCGCGATTTAGCCACCTATGTTCACTACGATGCGCTCTACGAAGCCTATCTCAACGCATGTATTATTTTGTTAGGTATGGGAACCCCCTTTGATACAGCTTTTGATCATTTGTCTGGGGGCGGTGCCGCCGCTGGAGATCCCAAGACGCGCCGTAACGCAGGCGGATTTGCTCTCTATGGTGGTCCCCATATTCTTAATCTAGTTACAGAAGTTGCGACTCGGGCACTAAAAGCGGTTCGCTTTCAGAAGTTTAATAATCACATTCGCTTGCGGCCGGAAGCCTTAGCAGCAAGGATCGAACTTGTACGGTTATTGGATGACGATAAAACGATATCAGATGACAAAGTACCGCCCGCTCTCAAATCTGACGTTAGGCTTCTAAGAGCTGGTCTGCAAGAAACGTTAAATGAGGTGATTAAGTTAGGTAATCCTCCTCAGGGTAATTATTTCCTCCCCATGGCATTTCCTGAAGGGTCACCAATGCACCCGGCCTATGGGGCTGGACATGCGACTGTTGCGGGGGCCTGTGTGACCATCCTCAAGGCGTTTTTTGACACTAGTGCAGTACTCGTCGAGACCATAAAGGAGGAAGGGAAACCAGATAAGGAAGTTAAGTTCAAACGCTACAGCCCTGAAGATACAGCGATCGCATTCCGAGCACCTGAATTATCTGCCCCTGATAAGGTAATTCCTGCAAAGGTTGACCTAGATTCATATACACCTTCTCAACCGCTGACCCTAGAAGGTGAACTCAACAAACTCGCTGCCAATATCTCCATCGGTCGCAATATGGCAGGGGTTCACTTCTTTACTGACTATTACGATAGCTTACGCATGGGTGAGAAAATTGCGCTGGGCATTCTAGAAGAACAGGCCCTGTGTTATTCAACCGATCCCTTTGTGCTGTCGTTACCCACCTTTGATGGTGACGTTGTGAGGATTGGTCACCGATGAATCGTTCACCCCGTCGTTCACTAAGGATACAGCCGCCCCTACGGGGGCGGGCAGCGGCAACCCCTGGCGATCAAGGCCCTCGAGCCGTGATTCATCAGCGTCCGCCCAGTCGGTCAGGCCACACCACGATTGTCAAAGTGGTTGAGAAACCGGCTTGTGAAGATCTTCATCCAGATTGGATAGCGCTTTACAAGATAGCACCTGCTCTCTTTAAAGTGCTTCCCTGGCTATGGTTAGGCGCATTGGCTGCTCTGATCAGTGTGTCGCTCCTGTTTGGAAGATTACTTTAGGGCGCGCCTTTCCCTATTTTCCTAACTGTTGACCCTCACCAGGCGAACCTCTGTTCTTTGATTTTTAGGATCATTTGGAGGGGTATTGGGTAAAGGCTGTGTAGCCCCTTTGCCCTCCGCTTGAAATTTGTGTTTGAGCCCTTGCTTTCGCAAGTAGCTGGCCACTGCCTGGGCGCGTAGATTGCTAAGCTGCAAATTGCGATTAGCGCTGCCCACGCTTGAGGTATGTCCAATGATTTTCAGCGCTACGGTGTCTTGGTTAAATTCCTTAATTTCCTGGGCCAGCTTGCTTAAAGTCGTTTGGCTTTCTGGGGTGAGTTGGGCAGTGCCAATTTCAAAGCTGATTTGACCTTCGACGGTCAAGTTGCCAATATCGGCTGTGGTGACCGCCTGGGGCGTCGCTTCTACGGTTTGCCCTTCTCCCATCATGCGTTTGGCCAGATCAGGCTGGTTTTCAAGTAACCCTGCCAGGACACGACTATTTCTAGCGGCGATTTCAATTTCTGAGGTCGATACGAGGGTTGGGATGTCTCTGGGCACCGTGCTAATCCGTTCAGAAAAAGCTAAAACAGCTGCTGTGGCATCAATCCGGTTGGCTAATGTCCCATCTGTCAGCCATCGTTGGGCCTCAACTGCGGTAAAGAAATCAATCCCGCTGATGATCTTGGTGGCATCGACGGGTGAGAGGTCACCATCTGCTGCAATTTGTGCTTCTAAGATGCCAGCATCCTGGACACTAGCATCAATCCGACGATAGTAAACCTCTAGAAACTTGCTAACCACCTCAGGGGATGACTCCAGCAGAGAATCAGAGGCCACAATCACGTCAATAATGGCCTCTGGGGCATCTTGACTGGATAGCAAGATTGCATTGTTTTGGTCTGTTGCTTGGGTGACAAAGGGCTCCCAGAGGATGCCGATTGCGATCGCCTGCTGAGGATCCTGCATTTTTTCCCAAACTTCAGAAGCATCCGCCAGTTCTTTAAGCTCAAAATCATTTAGCTCAAAGGCCTCAAATTTAGTGTCTAAAACCAGGGCCAGATATTCGCTGGGGGTATCGGCGGCAAACGCAATACTCAAGGGCTTGTCTGCTGCTTTAGCTTGATCAACCAGACGTTTTAGGCTCTCAAGGGAGGTTAGCTCAGGGTATTGCTGGGTATTGAGAACCACTGCATCTGCCCCTACGGTCCGATCGATCAGCCCCACAATTTTGCCCGCAGGCTGCTGTTGCAAAAACTGATCGAGGGTGGTGACGACGATATCCGCATTTTTATTAAGCTCTTGCGCCCGCACCAATTGCTCAAACTCATCGGCATAGGTTAACTCAATGCCAGCAGCCGTAAGGTCCGATTGAAACTTCGCATCTCGAAAGGTGCTGTAACCACTAAAGGTATCGCCCAGGACTCTGATTTGGGTTTTCTGGTGGGGATGATTTCCCATTGACAATCGATCTTCTGTAGCCGACGACAGCTGCCCGGTGGCAAATCCACCTAAATTGGGCACGGCCCTTGCAAAAACCGCGATAAATAGGCCCAACACAATACCCAAAACGGCAACAGTCGAAGCGAGATAAACTTTCTCCCCAGATTTTCTAAAAAAAGACATAGAACGCGCTCTCTTTTTAACCATTAAAAAACTACCTTGCAAGCTCCGCTGAACACCTGATTTTCTATCAGGCAGGCTCTTTAATCTGGCTATTCTTCTAACGAAAATTGACTGAAGTCAATTACCGCATCTCTATCTCTGCGCCTGATGCTTTCAGATAGGTTGGCTAAGTCAATAACCATCGGTAAACCCCCAAACAATCGACAAAGAAAAAGACGGAGGCTGAGTAGAAAATTAAAAGTAAATCTTTGTCTAAAAGACTGGCAACGAGTAATTGGCTAGAGCTTAAAACCAGCAACAAAAACCCATTGCCACTGAGAGGGGTGTTGGACGCGACTAGACTACCTCCTAACACGGCACAAATGCTACTTGAAATCTTGAGATAAACCTTCCATGAACGATTGAGTACTTGTTTGCGCTGCAATATTTTAGGGTTATGCACGCTCGGCTGACTCGGCTTGTCTTGTAGGACATCCATAAAGCGATACCTTTTGCCTGAAATCTGGATAACGGAGCCTATAAAAGAGGTGAGCTGCGATCGCAAAAAGATATCACGATTGAAACGACACGGACTCTGACAAGACTCATCACCTTTTGGAACACCCTCTCTACAGACCATTCTTCTGAGAAACATCCAATCATCCTGAGAAAAGTTATGGACACTTTTTGAAGAGTTTGTAAATCTGAAATGAGGCCAGTGTGAATTTAATTCTCTGAATCAAAATCATACAAAGCTTATAGGGAGATCTGAGTCATAAAATACCTGAGACTTTTACGCGTTATCACTGATGGCTTGAGCCACCAAAAACCCTCAAAGCACCCTTCGATAAAAGGCTTTAATTGCTTTTTGCCGCCCTCTTTTAGCAGAGGATTCTGGGTTGCGCCGGGTAGCCAGAGATACCGAATCATCCGCTTGCAATTCAAAGGGGTTGTCGATATGATTCCTCCATGCCATAAGTTATGCATAAATCTTTAGTGCCTCTGACATGACGAAATTCAATTTGAGACATGTCAGAGGGGAACAACTTGATGTATTTCAATGTGCTTAGACCGCTAATTTCAAACCGCTTTAACTAAATGAGTGACCTTAAACCTGTTCCCTGGAAATCGGCAATCTCAGTGCCCACAAAGACGCAGCTTGAACAAGTTGCTCACTGTTCAAGCCTGGAGTTGATCATCCGCTGTCAAAGACATCGTCGGCCAGATCAGGTCGCGTTTTCTGAGATAGTCCATCGGTATCAGACCCATGTTGATCGCACGCTTTACCAGCTGGCATCAGATTGGTCAGATCGGGCTGACCTGGCCCAAGAAGTTTGGATCCGGGTATATCGAAATATTCATCGTCTCCAGGAGCCCATTAAGTTCAAAAGTTGGCTGGGGCGGATCATCACTAATTTGTTTTATGACGAGTTGCGCAAGCGCAAGCGTCATGGCCAACCGATTTCTTTAGATGCACCTATCTCCACATTAGGCGGGCATCTCGTTTGGGAGCTTGCTTGTGGATCTCCTAGTCCAATCGATACGATAATGACCGATGAGTTTTACGATAAGCTCAGGGGCGCAATTGCGGAGCTGCCTGAGGTTTTTCGCACAGCCATAGCCCTACGTGAATTACAAGGCTTGTCCTACGACGAAATCGCTTTTATTACCGGGGTTTCACTGGGTACAGTCAAATCAAGAATTGCCCGAGCTCGCCATCACTTACAGCGACCCCTCAAACGATATTTGGATGAGGCTTATTCACCTAGCACCATTGCCGGGGCTTAGCTTTTGATGAACTTGGCGGATGGTAGGCCCTACATTGCAAAATAAACCACAGACTTGCCCGTAGCTAAAAAGTCAGCTTTGGCTTAAGAATAACTTCAGTTTTAGAACAACTTTGAAGGGATGGGAGGAAACGCTGGTGCTACATCCAGGTTCCCATTTTTTAAGGAAAGACACGAAGAAGGTTACGGCCTCTCTAAGCACGTGCCCTTGGACTGGATGACGGTTGTGTACCACCTGGCAGACGCTTTAAGCAGGCGCTGTTGAGTAGCGTAATCAACGTAAATCAAGCCAAATCGGTACTTATAGCCGTAGGCCCACTCAAAGTTATCCATAATGGACCAGTGAAAGTAGCCCTTGGCCTCAACGCCCTCTGCGATCGCCCGCCCGTATTCTCTTAGGTAACCTGTCAAAAAATCAATCCGTTGAGGGTCATGCACCTGACCATCATGGTGGACCCAGTCGGTATTTGCCAGACCGTTCTCGGTAATCACAATAGGTTGTTGATAGCGCTCATACAAAAACCGAGGTCCCCAGTAGAGGGCAGCCGGGGTGATGGGCCAGTCCATTACCGTCAAGGGTGGCCCGTCAACAATAGGAATATCCATAGCCCCGTCGGTTGGGGGGACAGTTTGACCCTGATAGATATTTACCCCGTAAAAATCAAGGGGTTGGTGAATGGTGGCCATATCGCCCTCTTGAATCGGGGGTAAATTCTCTTCAAATAGGGTCAACCCATCTTGGGGATATTCACCAAAGAACAGTGGATCGGCAAACCAGGTATTGTTCCAACAGCTTTTCTCAGTGATGGAGAACATTGCCTGACGAGCTACTGCTATATCCTCTGGGCTCTCACTGGCAGGGATTTTGACAAAACCCACCGGAGCTGTCCCGATGGTGGGCTGGCTTTTAGCCCGAGCGCGAATCACCTGCACCGCCTTGCCATGGGCCAATAAGGCATGATGGGCCGCCAACAACACCTCACTAAAGCCCAACTTTAACCCAGGGGCGTGCTCTCCGGTTTGATGGCCGAGCCCGAGAAAGCACTGCGGTTCGTTTTGCGGCATCCAGTGAGAAACCCGATCCGAGAGGGTATCAACCATTAGCCCTACATAGTCAGCAAACCAGTCAGCGCTATCTCGATTGAGCCAGCCACCCCGACAGTAAAGCTTATAGGGGTAGTCCCAATGAAACAAAGTCGCCCAGGGTTGAATGCCCGCTGCTAGCAGCCCATCTACCAGTTGGTCATAAAAAGCCAGCCCCTCGGTGTTTATCTTCCCTGTACCCTCGGGCAACACCCGGGGCCAAGAAATTGAAAATCGGTAAGCCTGGAGTCCGATTTGCCCCATTAGCTGGATGTCTTCTGCAAAGCGATGATAGTGATCGCAGGCGACCGCGCCAGTGTTGCCCCCCCAAACTTTGCCCGGTTGGCGACACATCATGTCCCACACCGAGAGCCCTCGGTCTTCTATGCCGCCCTCAATCTGGAAGCTGGCTGCTGCTGCACCCCAGACAAACTCCTTAGGAAATACCATACTGTGCTCCTTAGCTTTACGAAAGCCGATCGGTCTCCATTTATTGACTCACTACCCTGTCTCGGCCCTGGGATTTAGCCCGATACATCGCTTCATCCACCCGCTGTAACAGAGAGTCTACAGAATCTGTTGCGCAAAATCGTGTTACCCCAAAGGAAGCCGTGACTTTTCCGACCGGATTGATCGGCTGAGCTGAGATCACCTGCCTCAGATCTTCGGCAATGGCATGGAGTACCTTATCTCCAGCCCCCTGAATGACAATCAGAAACTCTTCGCCACCCCAGCGGGCAAACAAATCATCCTTTCGTAAGACGGCTCTGCACCGTTGGGCAACTTGAGAGAGTACCGTATCCCCAGCGCTATGGCCATATTGATCATTGATACCCTTAAAGTGATCAATATCGAACAAGATAGCCCCAATGGTTGTGTCATTTTCAATCATCAAGCCTGGGAAAAATTTCTCTAACCCTCGCCGATTATAAAGCTGAGTGAGTGGATCACGCTCAGAGAGTCGTTGCATTTGCGATCGCTCACTTTGCAGGGAAGTCATCGTTTGCTCAAGCCCCGTATGGAGCGAGATCAGTACGGAGATAATTGCCATCGCCGGACCCAGTATCAAGGTTATTTCCAAACCCCGGGGGGTTAACAGTTCATCAGGATGTAAGACCAGGTAGGTTAAGATGGGTAGCCCCGTTAAGCACCAAGTCCCAATGGCCGCGATCAGCACCTGTCTCGGTCGAGCAAAAATGAACATTGTCGCGGTG
>JBCCRZ010000310.1:0-7065 GCA_039200855.1 Cyanobacteria bacterium P01_D01_bin.44
AAAAAGCAGGGCAAAGACTTCACGGGGCTATGCCCGTTTCACGATGACAAGTCGCCCAGTTTTACGGTCAGCCCCAGCAAACAGTTTTACTACTGCTTTAGCTGCGGCGCGGGGGGCAACGTCTTTAAATTCTTAATGGAGCTGGGCAAGCACTCCTTTAGCGATGTGGTGCTTGATCTGGCCCGCCGCTATCAGGTGCCAGTCCAGACATTGGAGCCCGCCCAGCATCAAGAATTTCAGCGCAAAGTCACCTTGCGGGAGCAGCTGTTTGAGATTATCTCGGTCACCACCAAGTTTTACGAACATGCTCTCTTTCAACGAGACGGGCAAGCGGCCCTGACCTACCTGCGCGAGGGCCGTCACCTCAGTGATGAAACCCTCAAGCACTTTCAGATTGGCTACGCCCCAGACGGCTGGCAAACCCTCTATGGCTATCTGGTAGAGCAAAAACACTACCCGGTGGAGCTGGTCGAGAAAGCCGGGCTGATTGTGCCTAAAAAGCAGGGCAGTGGCTATTATGACCGTTTTCGCAATCGGGTGATGGTGCCGATCCACGATGCCCAGGGTCGGATCATTGGCTTTGGGGGGCGCACCCTCGGGGATGACAAGCCTAAATATCTCAACTCGCCGGATACGGAGCTCTTTGATAAGGGTAAAACGTTGTATGGACTGGATAAGGCGAAGGGTGCGATCGCAAAGCAAGACCGCGCCATTGTGGTCGAGGGCTACTTTGATGTGATCGCCCTACACGCCGCCGATATCCGTAATGCGGTCGCATCGTTGGGCACCGCCCTGAATGCCGGACAGGTCAAGCTGCTGCTGCGCTACACCGAGTCCAAACAAATCGTCTTTAACTTTGACGCCGACGCTGCCGGGGTCAAGGCCGCCGAGCGCGCCATCGGCGAAGTCGCCACCATGGCCCACCGGGGCGATGTCCAGCTGAGGATCTTAAATATCCCGGACGGCAAAGACCCCGACGACTTTTTGCAAACCCACGTCCCCGAGGAATACGCTGCCCTGATCGACGCTGCCCCTCTGTGGCTCGACTGGCAAATCACCCAAACCTTAAAGGACCTTGACCTCAAGCAGGCCGATCAGTTTCAACAGGCCTCCCAGGCAGTGGTGGCTCTGCTCGGTGACATTGCCAACGCCGACACCCGCACCCACTACATACGCCACTGTGCCGAAATTTTTAGCAACGGTGACGCCCGCCTCGTGCCTCTGCTGGCCGAGAACTTTTTAGCCCAGGTACGCCGCAAACGGCGATCGCCGGGTGATGAGCCGAGATCAGGGTCAAAAATCATTCAAACCAGTTCCCTAGAAGGGTCAGAGGCTGCCCTACTGCGGGTTTATATCCACTCTAAAAAACATCGCGACGAGGTCATCAAAGCCCTGGAAGAGCGCGATTTGCAGTTTAGCTTTTCGCACCACCGGGCCCTCTGGCGGATTATGCTGCAATGGCAAGAGCAGCTTGCAGATGATGAGACGAGGGGCAATCTATTAGAACTGCTGCGTAATACTGCCTCCGAGTCCACCGGCCCCCTCTCCCAGGTCCACCACTTACTCTACCTCGACGAAAAAACCAAGCGCGATATTCTGCGAGCCCCGCTGATCATTCGAGCAGCGGTCGCCTGCCTGGAAAAAACTATGTGCGAAAAGCGCTATCGCTACTTTCTCACTCTGTGGACTGAGACCGATCTAAGCGCAGCCCCCGAGCAGCAGGCTTACTATCAAAAGCAAATCTACGCTGAGAAAAAACGCATCACCGAACTCGAAAAAGAACGCCAAGTTGACTTTAAAGACTTAGTCGGACTGCCCTGGGTGGGGGAGTTTTATGGCGAACTGGACGGTTGACCACACGCCAGGGACAGGCTCAGCCACCCGTCGTTTCTAAACGCCAGGCAGCAAGGCAAGGTATGTCAGACAATCAGTTTTTGACTATTTGGGCATCCTAAGGGCTAACGAATCAGCCTACTCGATGTCTACACAAGATAAACAAGACAACTCTATCCACGATCTCGGCGTCTATGGGGAGCAGCTGGTGCAGGACTGGCTGACCCAGCAAGGGTGGGAGATTCTCCATCGCCGCTGGCACAGTCGCTGGGGAGAGCTTGATTTAATTGCCAAAGGCTATAACGTGCAGGCAGGAGGCAAGCTGAGTAGCCCGATGCTCGCCTTTGTAGAGGTCAAAACTCGCAGCCAGGGCAACTGGGATGCAGATGGGCTGCTATCGGTCACGCGCAGTAAGCAGAGGAAACTATGGACAGCGGCGCGGCTATTTTTGGCTCGTCATCCTCTACATGCCAAGGGCCCATGCCGGTTTGATATTGCCCTGGTAAGCTGCCACAGACAAGAACTACCAACGGCAAAGACACAAATGCAACTGCCGGAGGATACTCGGTGGCTTGTCTTGCAAGATTATATTGTTGATGCGTTTCAATGTTAAGGAATCCTTGTTGAGAAATCTTCGCCGAGGAAGCTTCTTAGGCCAACGTCTCTGGACAATATCCCAACCCAGTGACAAAATGCTCACGAAACTGCTCGATTTCTTGGCGGTCGGGTTTGCCATGGGACACGACCGCGATTTGGTAGCGTCGCATTACGTCCACCGGCGACTGCCCCGTCTCCAGTCCCCAAAGCGCCATCCTCACGCGAAAACCAGGGCTGTGGGGAATACCGATTTCATTTAAAAAAGAGCGAAAATTTTGTTCTGCGGGGCAAGTCGCACTCTCGTGCAGGCGGACTCTGACAATCCAGCCGTCAATCCGGTGGATCACCGTTATAAACTCTAACGGCAGTTGCAGCATCCCTAACAAACGCTCCACCACTCGGAGCGTGAGGCTGGCATTCGCTAGGTAGTAAATGTATTCCATGTTTCCAATGCAGGGGTAATACAGTCTAAAATCGTCTCAATTTAAAGTTGTCTAAATTTGAAGAAGACCCTTCGACTTGACCTACCGTGCAGAAAAATTTTGGAATGTCTCCTTCTGATGCTAAGCAGAAACTTCGATCTGTGAACTCGAAGAAAATTAACCCAGAGCAGGCAGCTGTTAAGCAGTCTAACTCGGATCACGTGCTTTCGGCATATCAATACGACCTGCCTGAAGCATTAATTGCCCAAAATCCAGCCGTTCCGAGGGATAGTGCGCGGCTGTTAGTGGTTGATTCTACATCTAGCCATCAACATTCCCAGTTTAGAAACCTGCCCGGTTTTCTGTGCCCAGGTGACTTGCTTATTTTGAATAATACTCGCGTCATTCCGGCTCGTCTGTACGGCATGAAACCAAGTGGGGCAAAAATTGAAGTTTTGCTGCTAGAGCCCCAAAAAGATGGGGCCTGGTTGGCCTTGGTTAAGCCCGGACGGCGGCTGAAGTCGGGTAGTTGCATTTATTTTGGCCCGGATATTGACAATCCTTTATTAATTGCCGATGTGGAGGCGTGCGATCGCGACACTGGCGGTCGCTTGCTACGTTTCCATAGTCCCAGCGGAGAGCCTTTTGAGACGGTGTTGACCCAGCTGGGCGAGATCCCTCTGCCGCCCTACATCACCCAATCTCAATCAACTCCAGATCAGTACCAAACCGTTTATGCTGAGCAGCCAGGGGCCGTCGCCGCCCCCACAGCGGGGCTACACTTTACCCCTGAGGTCTTTGGTCAACTCCACGCTAAGGGTGTGAAAACTGCTTTTGTCACCCTCCATGTGGGGTTGGGAACCTTTCGCCCGGTCGAGGTCGAAGACATCACGAGCCATGAGATGCATGCTGAGTGGGTGCAAGTCCCTGCCGCTACCGCCGATCTGATTGCTAAAACTAAAGCCAGCGGAGGCCGAGTCATTGCCGTGGGCACCACCACCGTGAGAACCCTGGAAGGACTTGCCAGTCAACTGGGCCAGGTGCAACCCTATACCGGCAATATCAACCTGTTTATCTATCCGGGGTATGAATGGAAGGTGGTCGATGGACTGATCACCAACTTTCATCTCCCGGGCTCTAGTCTGCTGATGCTGGTCAGCGCCCTGATTGGACGCGAACGTTTAATGCAACTTTACGAAGAAGCGGTAAACCAGACCTATCGTTTTTACTCCTTTGGCGATGCCATGATTATTTTGCCAGAAGCTATAAATCAGACCTAGTCAGCTTTTGCCCTGGGTAAAACGACTCAGCCGTCAGATCTCTATCATTACCCCCTAGGGAACCCAAGGGTATCCAGGGCGTCAAAGGATACGTCCCCCACGGAGATCGCGCATTCTTGGCTGCGTCAGCATCCTCAGAATGCCGTTCTCCATTTCTTAGTTTACTCTTGAGTGCCGGGTAGCTCGGACAGCTCTGGAAGGGCAATTTTCTTTTGTTCTTGCACCTCGACCGCAGGGGCTTCGGCGGGGACCAATTCTTTCTGACGTTCTTCGAGGTTGAGTGGCAGGCGCACTTCCTGGGGCTTCTCGACTTGTTTGGTCTTGGGCAGACTGCGTTCGAGATCGTTGAGCGGTCTTGGAATCACCATCACAGCATTGAGTTCGCCAATGCGCTCGGCTTCGTGCATGCCAGCTTCCACTGCGATCGCAACATTCGGCAGCGACCCTTGCACAATGATCGTACAGAGCCCTTCTCCAATGGTCTCGTGGGAGAGCAGCTCAATGTCAGCCGATTTGGTCATGGCGTCAGCGGCCCCCACCATCGCCGGAAAGCCTCGCGTTTCGAGCAGACCAATGGCACCGTTACTCATGTGGGTTTCGCCCACACCCTCGAGCTCATCAAGGCGAGGCAAAATCGGCAGGACCTCTTCAAGGTTAGATGGCGGACGCGGAATCATCGATGACGCCACAAACTGCCCAAACTGCTTAGCCGTTTTTTCGCCCGCATGGACAGCCATTCGTACATCGGCCACCCCACCCCGGACAATTGCCGTACAGTGACTCCCCCCGGTTTTTTCATAGCCCACCAAAAAGACATTAGACGATTTGATCATGGCGTCAGCTACCCCAATAATCGCCGGAAAACTGGTGGTCGAGACCATGCCCAGCGCCGTATCCTTCAACCAGTGACGGGTCGGTTGGGAAGATGAACCAGATCCCGAAGTGGACAACGATTGGGGTTCGACAGGCATAGTGGGCCTCGTTGGGTGTAACTCTAGGGTATCAACTTCAACTAGAAAGGTCTGGTTGGAGAGGGGGTTGGACTTTGGATTTTGGATTTTAGAGTCTTGATTTTAGACTGAAGCGCCACGCTTCAATCGCTCTAACGACGGGTTTCTTTAATGACTGAGCTTTCACCCATCACCTATCCCCATTCTAAGAATCTTCCTCGGACTGAGTAGGATTCAGCGGTTGGCGATGGGGAAACAATGCAGACAATAGGTTATCAACTTGAGCACGGCCATAGACTTTAGCGGAGCCGTTGACCGTCAAAGCCCCGCTAGCGCCATTAGTAGGGCCACTGGGTGTCCCATTTAAATCAGGGACCCCTGCATGTCCATAGGGGCCGTTGGCTGATGCCTGGTAGGTAGAAGGCTGCACTGAGGGAATCTCAGGAATATCAATCGGTCTTGGGGCCACGGGGCGCGGGGTTACCGGCGACGTAGACGAACCTGACGACGCCCCTGCCTCCGAGAAGGTGCCATATGAAAAATTCCCAGACGAGACATGCTCAGGGGAAGCCTCCCCAGTCGAAGTCTGTTCTGAGACAGTTGTCTCTGAGGAAACGCTGGAAGCTCGACTGTGATCCCCGATCAGAGAATTTGGGGGAACCACTGCATTGGGAGCCACTTGGGGATTGAGCAGCGTAGACGCAGGGCCGACGCAGGCAGCACGGCCAATGCTGCCATGCCCCACAATCAAAACACTTGTGCCTAGACTGGCCCCCGACTCAACTAAGACGGTTCCCCCTTTGGCCTGGATCACCACACCCGCCCCCAGGCATGCACCAGGCCCAATCTGAATAGCCCCACCGGGCAGGGCTTGCAAAACCACGCCTGAGGCAATTGCCGCGCTGGGGTCAATGGTGACATCGCCCCCGCGATAGTAATGGGTCTGACTAGTGAGGTGCAAAGGCGGCGACTGCATTGAAAGGCCTGCGACTCGCTTAAGGACGTTGAATCGTGGTTTCTAACACCCGTCGCTTGGCACGCGGGTCAATGCCCACCAGACGGACGTAGTGCCCCTGATGCTCGGCCAGTTGAGATTCCAGGGCTGCGATCGCATCCGAAGGCCGAGTCGCCTGAATAGCATTACCCGTCTGCCAGGCCCCACTGCGATAGCGGCGCTGATCGGCATATTCAGTACTGATGCGGTAGCCCTGGTTGACCAACTGGGTAATCTGCTGCGCCACGTCGGAAGCCAGATGGGCCCCATTTCCGTTAGCTTGATGGCTAGCGGTGCGACTATCCACCGCCCGATCTGAGTAGGCGTTATAAACCGGCGGATTCGCAACAATAGGGCCTTGTCCAGGCTTTTGGATCGTCACGGCGCTAGTGCGCTGCTTAGCCGCTGGATTAATACCAAAGATGCGCACGTAGGCATCGGCATTCTGCGCCAGGAACTGACTCAGCTCATTCAAAGCCGCACTCTCACTAGTGGCTCGAATCGCAGGGGCCGTCTGCCAGATACCGCTGCGATAGCGACGACGATCGGCATATTCAATCCCCACTTTATTACCCTGGGCCAAAATCGAACGTACTTGTTGCGCCACGCCCTCAGACTGACCAGCTGGCGCTGGGGACGCCGCCGCATATCCCCCGTTTGACCGAGTTGCCGCTGGCGCAGACCCATTCACGGCCACCGGCTTACCATCTCCTCGCTGAATGGTGGTGGTCGCCACTCGCTGCTTAACCCGGGTATCAATCCCAAACATTCGCACATACTCACCCGCATGCTCGCTCAGGCAAGCCTCTAATGCTGAAAATACCTCTGATTCGCGGGACGAAGCAATGGGAGCACAGGTCTGCCAAACCCCGCTCCGGTAGCGACGGCGATCGGCATGCTCAGTGCCAATCTTGTATCCCTGATTTAAAAGATTGCGCACCTGCTGCATCACATCAGGACTCAACCCGGTCTGCCCCGCATAACCGGTG
>JBCCRZ010000311.1:0-7028 GCA_039200855.1 Cyanobacteria bacterium P01_D01_bin.44
GGGCGCATTGTGACATACGACAGTGCAACCCAAACTTACCACCTGCCAACGCCTCATGCTGCTTTCTTAATCCGCAGCGCTAGTCCCCACAACATGGCGACCACCATGCAATTCATTCCCTTAGTGGGTGCCGTAGAAGACGCTATTGTGGACTGCTTTTATCATGGCGGCGGTGTGCCCTACTCGGCCTATCATCACTTTCATCGAGTGATGGCAGAAGACAGTGTTCAAACGATTGTGGCCGCCTTAGAGGGACGTATTTTACCCCTGGTTCCTGGCCTAACAGAACGCCTGGTTGCGGGTATCACGGTTGCCGATATCGGCTGTGGTCGCGGGCAGGCGATGCATGCCCTGGCCAGACTGTTTCCCAAGAGTCAATTTGTGGGCTATGACCTATCAAATGAGGTAATTGATTGGGCTATCACTGAGGCTCAACGACAAGGTCTTTCAAATGTGACATTTAAGTGCCAGGATGCAGCTCAATTTGAAGCAGTCAACCAGTACGACCTGATTCTCTCTTTTGACGCCATCCACGATCAGGCCCAGCCTGGTCAGGTTTTGCAAAATATCTATCGAGCCTTGCGAGCAGACGGCCTGTATCTAATGCAGGAACTACAGGCGTCGAGTAAATTGGAGAACAATTTGGATCACCCCATTGGTCCACTGCTTTACACCATTTCTTGCAATCACTGTACGGCGGTTTCCTTGGCAGCAGGTGGCCCCGGCCTTGGCACCATGTGGGGTAAAGAGTTAGCGATAGAAATGCTGCAGACAGCAGGCTTTACCCAAATCGAGGTGAAACATCTGGAGCACGATTTCCAGAATAGTTATTTCCTGGCCCATAAATAAACGCCTAATAAACGCCTGCTGCAACAAGTTTGAATTCCTGAATCTATCCGTTTGCTTCCCTTGGTAGTACCAAAACGCTATGGTGGTATTGGTGCGAGCTGGCCGATCGCCATTGATACGGTGAAAACTTTGGCTCAAGTAGACAGTTCCGCAGCTCAGCTCTATGGTTACCACCTGCTGCTTTCAGTGGTTCCGCATCTCATCGGAACTACTGAACAAGCGGCGCGACACTATCGCGATACGGCCCAGAATCAGCTTTACGGTTATGACCAATACTGGCGCAACCTACGCACCCTCAGTCTGCATGACCCACTGGACTACAAACTTTTGGACATTGGCAACTGGGTAGTCAACGGGGCTGCCCCCGTCCCCAGTTCTTACGCGTGACAATTCATCTAACAACACAAACTCGGGGTATCGTAATGTCTAATCCTCAAGCATTCGCTATTAGCCGACAAGGATATAGCCTCAAACCTTTGTTATCTGACGATGCGGCACACCTGCAAGTCTTGTTTGATCAGTGCGCTGACTTTTTCGTGATGACTAATGGCACACCCGCTGCCCCGACTGCGGCGGTCGAAGAGTTCACCGATATTCCTGATAGCAAGATGCCTGAAGATATTCGGGTGTTTGGCCTGACAGACAGTCACGACTATCTTATTGGCACTCTCATTGGGGTACAGCAGTACCCTGATGCTGATACCTGGTGGATTGGGCTCATGCTGCTGACCCCTGAATATCGGGGACAAGGGATCGGGCACGACTTTTATCGAGCTTTTGAGCAGTGGATTGCCCAGCAAGGCTATCGGTTCATTGCACTGTGTGCGATCTCACCTAACATTGCTGGCAGGCAATTTTGGCAGCGAATGGGGTTTGAAGAGCGCCGCAAAACAGCACCACGAGTCTATGGCACTAAAACTCATGAGGTGCATGTTTATCAACGGACAATTGGGTGAGGTTTTGTATTTCAGCCCAGTTTTGAGCAGTAACAGACTCGGTCAGTACTATTCAAAACGATGAGAATCAAAGTGATGAAAACCAAAATAAGGGGAGGTAGCAAATCGTGAATGTTTTTATCGTAACGGCGGGTTCATGGGGCGGTGTCGGCAGTAATTCACCACGGAGGGGCAGGCACGACTGCCGTTGGGCTACGAGCAGGCAAACCCACCATTATATGTCCTTCATAGAGAACTACTTGTGACCGAAGAAATACTGCGGCTCAAAGACTGAGCCAAGTGTATGAATTTTACTAATCTCTAAATCTAGATTTTCACTATGAGTCAACAAGAATTAAAAACCATCATTGCGATGCTGCAAGACTTTGTCTGGGGTGAGACCCTTGCTGAGATGAGAGAAAACTTTGAGGCGGGTTTCACACTGCCTCGTCATCCGATTGCTCAAGTCACCTGCGTCAATGCTAACGGCGTCCCTGCAGAACTTATTTTTCACCCTCCAGATAACTCTGATCACTTGATTCTCTATCTTCACGGTGGAGGCTTCGTCATGGGCTCTTGTCAAACCCATCGCCGCATTGCTGCCGACCTGGCTGAGACATCAGGAGCGCGTGTACTCTGTCTCGACTATCGCCTTGCTCCAGAATATCCATTTCCAGCTGGGCTAGAGGATTCATTAACGGCCTATCACTGGCTACTTAAGGAATTTCAGCCTCAGCAGATAGCACTTGTCGGAGATTCAGCTGGAGGGAATTTGGCATTAACCACACTGTTATCTTTACGAGATGCAGGCAAAGCCTTACCAGCATCAACTGTTTTGATTTCACCTTACTGCGACCAGACTAGAACAAGTCAGACTATCGTGAGCCATGCTGAAAGGGATCCGATGGTGTCATCAGACATGCTAAACACCATCACTGCCTGTTATGCTTCTAATAGAGATTTGCGAAATCCGCTGATTTCACCGCTCTATGCTGACCTATCAGGACTACCGCCCCTACTTGTTCACGTTGGTGCAGCAGAGGTTCTACTGGATGATGCACTCAAAATTGTGCGTCAGATTGGTTTATCAAACGGCTCTGTTGAACTGAAGGTTTGGCGAGATATGATTCACTGCTTTCACCTGTTTGCACCGATGTTATCAGAAGGGCACGCTGCGATCGCTGAAGTAGCGACTTTCTTAAATCACCACTGGCCAGCCTCTTAAAAGGCCGAGCAATAGGACAGAAAGGAGGGTAAAAAAAGTATAGAAAATCCCGGAAACTTGTTCAATCGATGAGCTGAGAAGCTACCGCGCTAAGTGTAACCCAGATATACTATGTTAATTCCCTCTCGGAAACAAAAGTCGGCTAACAAAACCTAATCAAGTTTTCATCGAAAAATTCTCTCGCTAGAATCTCTAAAAACTTCTCACGATAGGCCCAAAAAGTACCCTGAAGAGTACCCCCCATTCCATCGATTCGAGGCTATCTTCTTAGATAAGAGCATTTTTTCAAGCGTGTTGAATTCATCCTGAGGCAAAGATTCGCAAACACCCTTGGATTCACCGTAAGCCTCCCAATCTTGATGATTAGAAGAACTCAAGATTAATCTTTAATCGATTCTGCATCTAACCAGGATGGCTGCTGGTGATGTTTCCTCAACTCAAATTGTTTTTAGAGGTTGCTAAGAATATAGCCATGCTTACCATTCCAGTCTTCGATGAGATCGATGGCATTACAATTTTTCGTGATGATGCTGATAGCTCAAAGTTTTACTACCTGCTCAAAGATATTCGGATTGCCCAGGGGGTAGATGACAAACCCCAATTTACCTTCTTAAGGTACCAGTTTCCCTTGGAGCGAGATGGGGAAGAACCCGGTGGGGGATATCTTGTATTCACGACAAATTTAAAGGTGCCGAAGAAGACACTGAACGAAAAAGTCATGCCGCGATTGCGCCAACTTTTGCGTCAAGAAAATCCTTTATCTACACAGATTCCAGAACCCAAGCTGGCAACAGTTGATTTCACTGATGGCACAGTGGAATTAATTATTATGCGAGACAATAACTTTATTAAGGCAATTCATCTCGGTAAGCCATCGCTGTTTTCTGATAATAGAGCATCCGTGGCTATCGAACTTAAAGCAGATGCTGCTACCCTTTTCTACGAAGCTTTAAGGCAGGGTGGCAGCATTGGTGCCATCCAATATAATCTTCGGTTTCCCGTCCGCCTACCGGCGGTCACTATTATTGGTGAAGTTAACTCCCATGAAGTTAAAGAAGCGGTCATGGAGTATACGGAGCAAACCATTACGGATGGTAGTGTCTGGGGGGATGATTCTCGCGAAGAGCGTCAACGGACCTCGATTGCTGAAACGATGGAATCTCAGGGGCTGATTAAGCTGGAAATTTTAAAGGGCAATGTTGATCTCAAGCAAGAAGACATGGAGTCGCTGCGGGCGTTTGCCTTCCGAGCGATGGATGAATTCATTCAAAAGCATTTCCTCAAGGGGGGCACAGTAGAGACCGAAGAAGATCGGCGCAGTCAATGGATGGAATTTATTTCGGCCGATATTGATCAAAACTTCAACCTGAATGTGTCCTATCGGGATGTGATCTATCGCGACTATAATCCCAATGCTCAAATTAATCCGTCTTTTCTCGGTGTACCGATTGATGATGTGATTTTAGACATTGATTTGCAAAACGCGCCCTGGTACTACAACACCCTCGAGGTCAGTGTTGATACCACCCTGGACTTCGCCAAGTACGGAGATATCGTCCACAGCGTTGTTGGTCACCTCAGCTATGACGAAGTCAAGCCAGAT
The DNA here is from genome assembly GCA_039200855.1 of Cyanobacteria bacterium P01_D01_bin.44. GTDB lineage: Bacteria > Cyanobacteriota > Cyanobacteriia > Phormidesmidales > Phormidesmidaceae > SIO4C1. The sequence goes on from JBCCRZ010000311.1 coordinate 4,613, forward strand.
GGAACTCGCATTACCGCCCGCGAAAGTGTTGTGTTTACAGCAGATAATCATACCCGCCAAGAAAAAGCCTTTAAGACGCGGCTGGCGAGCGTCGGCAAAGATACTTATCAGGTAGAAGTGGAGGTTCACTATAAAGCAGGGCCCGTCACCAAACAGACCCTAGCTAAGTATTCAACCCGAGTGCGAGATTTAACCCTGGAGGTCCCTAATCCGGGGGTGATTGAAGTCACCTTTGCCGCCCAGCCAGAGGCCTTTGATAATGAGCTAAAGGGGATCGAGGTCGAAATTGAATACAGCGATCCGCGGAACAAAGTGCCGTTGACCATTGAATCTGTACAGCTCAACGCGCAGACACCGTCGGTTGACTATCGCCGCAATATTTTTGCAGTGTGGGATAAGCCCTATCGCTACCGCTGGACCTATCTGCTCGACGATGGCCAGGGGGATGCCCAACGGTCTACAACAAACTGGGTTGCCTCCCAGGCCAGAACCGTCAGCATTCCCACCGCGTTTGACCAAAATTTGTCGGTCAATATCATCGCCTCCGTCGACTGGAGTGAAGTGGCGCAAATGGTGGTTGATCTCGATTACGAAGATACCGAAAGTGACTACCGTCGCACCACCAGCCTCAGCTTCCAGGCAGATACCAATCAGCTACTACCCTGGCAGGTGCCGCTGCGCAATGAGGATCGACGCGATTATCGCTATCGACAAACCCTGCTCTTTAAGAACAGTGCCTTTCGCCAGGAGGAATGGCAAAAAACCCACGGAGAAACCCTGATTGCCGGGAATGCACCGGGGGGGGTGGTCAAACTCGAAGTAGATCCCTTTGATGCTGACATCGGCGGTGCAGTGCGACGCGCCATTGTGAGTCTGACCTATGTTGATGAGGCCAACGATGTGGTCGATACGGCACGCTTTTTGTTTCGAGATAATACCCCTCAAATCTGGAGTATCGCCCGACAGGATGCCCACGTCAGCGATTATCTCTATGCCGTTGACTACTTCATGGCGGATGGTACTCGCAAACAGTTGGTCAATCAGAACGGGGTCATTCAGTCTGATCAGGATTTTCTGTTCTTACCCGCCAGCAATGCGGCTGACCCTGCCTGAGCAACGACTCCGGGCCAGCGCAACGGTGATCTGGCCCTTGGCACTCTCCGGTTGTTGAGCGCTGACGGGGGAGCCCTGATGCGCCGGGCCAATCCGGGGTGTTCAGTCCGGGGTGTTCAGTCTCAAATAAAATTCAACGTTACACAAACATGCTATCTTTTCAGCCTCCATACCAAACTGTTGGTGGTTATACGTTATTACCCGATCATGCCACCGAGCAACTGCGCTATGTGGTGCCCTCTACACCACAGCTGCGGCTAAAGCCCGATGGGCATGTGGATTTTTCTCTGGTGCAATATCTGGGGGGTGGGGCCGGTGACCAAAAAGTTGAAGGGGGGTTACTGACCTTTTCTGCCGAACTCACCACTGACCTTGAGGAAATTCGCGCCCAGCTCGACGATGACTTTGAGCTACAACCGGTGTTATTTGATCAGGGCACGGTTGAGCTGATTGCCCTGGGGACAAGTAGTTTAGCAGATATCTCTGGAGATAGCGCCGCGGACAGCCCGTTTGACCTGCGGGTGTTGGGCAGTGGCAAACCCACCCTGGATGTTCATAATCGGGTCTCGTTTCAGCTGCTGTTGGATGCGGCTGGGGCAGAGTTAGTGGAAAAGCTGTTAGACGCCCCTGACCTGCCAATTGTATTGATTTATCGCCTGCAGTTAAGCGGTCTGCGCCCCAGCTATAACATCACCATCGATGCAGACTGGGAAAAGGTTTATAGCCACCTGAGCCATCGCCTGAAGGCCAATGCTTATTACGTGGCGGCTGATGTGGAGGTGGCAGTTGAGAAAGCCCTGGAAGCGAATGATATCTCGATTGATATCACCGTATTTGGCAGTAGCGAGGCCGATCGCACCGCGGCAGCGGCAGCACGACGACAGCTGCTTGACTGGGTGATGGAACGGATGTTTGAGCCACTATTATCGACTAAGCCAGATTTAGCAGAGACGGTGGTTGACACGGTTGATGACCTGCTCTTTAGTCTGGTTCGCACCGTGGTTCCTGGGGTCAGCTATCGGTTGCGATCGCTAACCCAAACCCAGATTCGCCACTTCAATATTCGCCTGGATGAGACCGTGGCGGAGCGCCGTGAAATTGTTCCCCAGGGCACATTGGGTGGGTTATTTCGGCGGTTTCAAGTAGACGAGCAAGGGCGTCCTAACCCTGACTGGCCAGCCCTACGGGCGTCGCTGGTGCAAAAAGTTAACCTCAATGGCTTTCCCCGCCTTGAGGTGGCTGTCGGGGTAGAAGATCGCTTTGCCAGCGACGGGGTGGCGCGGGTCGAGGTAGAGCTCCGTCA
>JBCCRZ010000312.1:0-7021 GCA_039200855.1 Cyanobacteria bacterium P01_D01_bin.44
CTTGTTGTATCAACTCACTCATCAGCGATAGAAGCCGGAATGACATCTGCGCCAGATAACCAGCCACCGTCCGTAGACCCATCGAAGTCTTCTTCAGCCGATGATTCTATCCATGAAACAAGTGTGTCAGGCGAGGCTACCCAAGATAGTCCTGATGATCTAGTGAGTGAGTTTCCCCTAACGCCGATTGCCCTTAGACGATCGCGCTGCCGCAGGTTTATCAGAGGGGCTAGCTGGGCAGCTATTTTTAGTGCCACCGCGACGGTGTCTGCCTTAGCAGGGGCGGCATTTATGCTCTCTGTGCCGTTGCCTAAGGGCTGGGGGGCCACCGCGGCTCCTCCCCCCTTTGCCGAACTTTGGCGATCTGGGTTTCGCTATCAGGTCTCTCGGCCTGTCAATATCTTAGTCATGGGCATTGATGAGGCCCATGATGTTGAGGGGGCAGCCCCTGACAATTTGCTAGGGCGCACTGACACCATGCTGCTGGTTCGGGTTGACCCAGAGGCTGAGAGCGTCAATATCCTGTCTATTCCCCGTGATACGCAGGTTGAGATTCCCGGCTACGGCGTTACCAAAATTAACCAGGCTAATTTTGAGGGCGGGGCTGAGCTAGCGGCTCAGACGGTTAGTTATAACTTTGACAATGTTGAGATTGATCGCTACGTGCGAGTCAGCACAGAAGCCTTTAGAGAAATTGTCGATTTAGTCAATGGTGTTGAGGTACTGGTGCCCAAGCCCATGTACTACGAAGACAAGACCCAGGGCCTGCTGATCGATCTCGAAGAAGGTTGGCAAACGCTCAACGGAGACGAGGCAGAACAATTTGCTCGATTTCGACAAGATTCATACGGTGATATTGGTCGAGTCCAGCGTCAGCAAATTTTACTCAAGGCTCTCAAAGAGAGACTGTTAAGCCCTACGGTGATTCCCCAACTCCCCCAAATCGTCAGGGTGCTACAGCGCTATATCGATACCAATTTATCTCCCGAGGAGATGCTGGCTCTGGCTAGTTTTGGCCTGCAGTTAGAGCCAGATGCCCTGCACATGGTTATGCTGCCTGGGGAGTTTAGCGATCCAGAAGAGTTTGACGCAAGCTATTGGTTGAGGGATGACATCGCCAGCAGCGAACTGATGGAAGCTTACTTTAATACAGAGCCAGTAGCACTCCTGGCCGAAGATCGGCCCAGACGCTCCATCAGCCGTCTACAAATTGCCATTCAAAACGCCACGGATGATCCTTACGCGGCTCAGGCCGTTGCTGACTATCTGTACAAAGAAGGCTTTCAGAACATCTATGTGATCTCAGAGTGGCCCGACATCACCCGTCGGACTCAGATCGTGGCCCAGCGAGGTGATTTAGACAGTGCATCCATTCTCGAATCGATTTTAGGCACCGGCTACGTCGCTGCAGAGTCAACCGGCGATATTGATTCAGACATTACCATCCGAGTCGGAGAAGACTGGCTTGAGCAAATGTTGCGCTAGCTCAAAGCCTGGGATTGCTCCTACCGGCTAGGCATAGGCATAATAGCCAGATAAGACTAAGTTACCTAGGCGATTGTGGCCCAGATATCCGTGATTATTTTCTAGCCATGGCAATGAAACAGCCCTCCAAAATAGCTCCCCATGGCTCGACCACAAGTCCCTCTGAGGCAAATCCTGAAGCTGAGCTGCCCAATCAGCGCGCCCTCCTTGCTAAACGACTGAGAATGATGGTCATGATTTTAACGGCAATCGGTCTTGCCTGCCTATGGGTATTACTCTTTGCTTCGCCTGCTCAGGGGTAATACTTAGATTTCGTCCTGAGCCTGCAGTGTCAATAATCCCGTGCAGCATTCTAAACGCGAGGTTCCTGATTCAAACCGGATTTCGTATCAGTTGGCCGTTCAGGGCAGACACATTCAGGGCAGACATGAGGGGCCACCAGCCCAAAATGTCCTGGCAAAGAGTCCGGTAGCCCAGCACATTGGGATGGAGGCCATCTCGGCACAGCCGCTCGTTACACCAGGTATCGCCGTGGGCCAGCCATCGCTCATAGATGTCAAAGTAAGGAATTTTACGGGTTTCACAGGCAACCCGAGTGATTTCTTTATAACGGGCTTGGTCAGCCCGCAAGAAATACAGCATGTCATCGTAGGGCATAGCCGCCTCATTAGCGGGAACCATACCAATAAAAAAGACCGGGCACAGCCGCTGTGCTTCGTCTAGCAGGGTTGCCATTTGGCTCGCAAAGCTCGACTCTTCGAGCATCCGGCGTCCGCTGGGGCGACCCAGTCGGGCTGCGTCGTTGAGCCCCACCGAGAGCACGATAAAATCAGGTACTCGCCGTCTCAGCTCTCCTCGCAATCGAAACTCGGCTTCTAACCGCTGTTTGATCTGTTGAACGCCATCACCGCGGACCCCAAGGTTATACAAAATAGGGCCTGACGTATCTGGATCCATCCATTGACGTCGCAGTCTCTCAACCCATCCCCCGCCTTCAGTGTCACCAAAGCCATATACCAGACTATCTCCAATAATGACGACTTTTTTGGGGTGTTGTTGATTAGTCGAGGTGACCTTTTGTGAGACCGATAGGGCAACCATTCAATAAAACTAGAGGATAGAAGCTAGACAGCGAAATCGGAACGAGGGTTCGAACTGTGGGCAGGCAAAAAACCTCAACTCATATGCACTTCAGAGGTTATATTTCTGCCTCAACCTAGCATTTTTAGGGGTTGCTTTTCAAATCTTCACAAATTAACCATCAATGTTTATTGCTCCAATGAAGCTAAAGTCTGGACAATACAATTGTGCATCTACCAAAAAAGGAGGAGCTGCTCGAACGAGCAGCTCCTCCTTTTTTGGGAATGGATAATGGGGAGACGAGTATGGACAATGGGCTATCTATGAGCTCCGAACCCTGTCACCCAATCCCCATTGCCTATGACCTACCCCCTGCCCCCTAGCAGTCGTAGTAAAGTGCAACCTCATAAGGATGGGGTCGGAGCTTCATGGGTAGCACTTCGTTGTCGAGCTTGTACTCAATCCAGTTTTGGATGAAGTCAGCGGTAAAGACACCACCCACCGTCAAGAACTCCTGGTCTTTCTCCAGAGCAGTTAGGGCTTCTTCTAAAGAACCGGGCGTAGACGGGATCTTAGCCAACTCCTCAGGGCTGAGATCATAGATGTCCACATCCAGCGGAGACCCTGGATCAATTTGGTTCTTGATGCCGTCAATACCGGCGCAGAGCATAGCAGCAAAGGCCAGGTAAGGGTTAGAGGTGGCATCTGGACAGCGAAACTCCAGGCGTTTTGCCTTGGGGCTGTCCCCCGACAGCGGAATCCGCACGGATGCAGACCGGTTGCCTTGGGAGTAAGCCAGGTTTACCGGAGCCTCAAAACCAGGCACTAATCGCTTATAGGAGTTGGTGGTAGGGTTGGTAAATGCCAATAGGGCGGGGGCGTGCTTAAGAATGCCGCCGATATACCACAGAGCGGTTTGGCTAAGCCCGGCGTAGCCATCGCCTGCAAACAGAGGCTGATCGCCGTTCCAAATGGATTGGTGAGTGTGCATCCCAGACCCGTTGTCGTTGAACAAGGGTTTTGGCATAAAGGTCACAGATTTACCGTACTTTTTAGCTACGTTTTTGATGCAGTACTTGTAAATCATCAGCCAGTCTGCAGCCTTGATCAGCTTACCAAAGCGAAAACCGAGTTCACACTGACCACCGGTGGCCACTTCATGGTGATGCTTTTCAATCGGCACACCCAGGCTAGCCATCGATAGCAGCATCTCACTGCGCATGTCTTGTAGGGTGTCAGTGGGGGACACCGGGAAATAGCCTTCCTTGTAACGGGGCTTGTAGCCCAGGTTGCCACCCTCTTCTTCGCGACCAGTATTCCAGCGGCCTTCGACGCTGTCAACGTAGTAGTAGCTCGAGCTTTCGGTTTGATCAAAGCGAACATCGTCAAAGACAAAGAACTCAGCCTCTGGGCCAAAGTAGGCGGTATCACCAATGCCGGTAGATTGCAGGTATTGGATTGCTTTGGATGCCACGGCACGGGGGCAGCGCTCATAGAGTTCGCCCGTCCGGGGCTCTTTGATCGTGCAAATCATGCTCAGGGTGGGCTCGCTCATGAAGGGGTCGATCCACGCAGAGGTCGGATCGGGCACCATCATCATGTCGGATTCATTAATGGCTTTCCATCCCCGGATACTAGACCCATCGAAAGCAACGCCATCGGTAAAACTACTTTCGTCAATCTGGCTACGGTGTAATGTCAGGTGCTGCCAGATGCCAGGCAAATCGATAAATTTCAGATCGATCAGCTGAATATCCTGGTCTTGAATCATGTTCAAGACTTCTGCGGCGGTCTCGGGCATGGACTACTCCTTACATAAAACTCTAACTAGAACTAGCGCTAAGACGCATTCAGCGGCTGGCTGTTTTTAACTCGACGATCGTAAAAATAGGGATTCCATAAAATTGTATTTTTTGATACAAAATTACTGGGTTATCAATAAACTAACGGTTCGAGCTGGCCTACCGACTGCCTTTAGAAGAATATAAAAACATTGAAAATTATTGCCCCCAGAGGGTTTAGCCGATCTCATAACCCTCTGGAGATGCGAACAGCTAGGGGAGGACCCAGCAGCGGGAATTTAGGCTGAATATTGCGAAAGATTTCAAATTGTAAAAAAAGAGGAGTGCTATCCCACTTCACCAGGGTCTGAAATGTTCTGCTGAACAGGGCATGATACACTGATTTTTGGCAGAGGAAGTCGGCTCAAACTATTATGTCAGGGTGCTTTCCAGCATTTTTTTCGGGTGCAGATCAACTTCTTTAGGGCTGTTTGGAGCAATGATTTCAGGGCTCTATTTTGGAGAGATAGGTGCTTGGAAGCTGCTCATTTTTGAGCAAATCTCAATTACTCAAAAATGATATCTGTTTTTTGAAAGGCAAGAATTTAGTCTCAAAACATTGGGAGAAAGATTTCATGCGGGATACGGTGACGAGTTTAATTAGCAATTATGACAACACGGGTCGTTACCTTGATCGCGATGCATTAGATTCACTCAAGTCCTACTTCACCACGGGTATGGATCGGGTGAAGGTGGCGACGTGGGTCAGTGCTAATGCTGCTGGGATCGTCAAAGAAGCGGCGGCTAAGCTATACGAGCAGGTGCCTGAGCTGTTGCGCCCCGGCGGGAATTCTTACACGACTCGTCGCTATGCGGCCTGCCTGCGGGATCTCGATTACTACCTGCGATATAGTACCTATGCACTGGTAGCGGGTGACTGCGATGTGTTGACCGAGCGAGTCCTCAACGGTTTGCGCGAAACTTACAACTCCCTGAGTGTGCCTATTGGCCCTACGGTGATGGGTATCCAAATTATGAAAGATGTGCTTAAGCAGCAAGCTTCTGATCAGGGCGTTGCGGACACTTCTTTTATTGATCAGCCCTTTGATTATCTCACCCGTGAGCTGAGTGAGGTGAGTGTTTAGGCGGTTGTCTGCCTTGCTCAAAGTCAGAAAATGATGTCGCCCGTCAGGATCGCAGCGCCGCGTAACCTTGGCGGGCGATATGCGTTGGGTCTTGATTTTGGGACATCTGGGGCCCGCGCGATCGCAATTGACACCACTGGTCAGCTGTTGGCCGAAGCTCACCAACGTTTTTGTAACCCCGCTGCAAACCAGCTCACCGATCTCTGGCAAACCAGTCTCTGGTCTCTGCTGGAGGCCTTGCCGCTAGGGGTACGAAAACGCCTTGGGGCGATCGCCATTGATGGCACCTCTGGCACCGTATTACTTTGCGACGCTCAGGGACTACCCCTGACGGAACCCTTGCTTTATAACGATGATCGGGGGCGATCGATCGATCTCAGTCAAGTGGCTCCGTCAGATAGTCCTACTCAAAGTGCAACCTCCAGTTTGGCTAAGGTGCTGTGGTGGTGGCAGACACTGCCTCAAAAACAGCTCAGTAGGGCGAAATACTTGCTGCATCAGGCTGATTGGCTAAGCTATTTGCTCCATGGTCAGCTGGGGATCAGTGACTATCACAATGCGCTGAAGCTCGGCTATGACATCGGGGCGCTGGCCTATCCGGCTTGGCTGACCCGTCTGCCTATGGCGGCCTGGTTTCCTGAGGTCAAAACACCTGGCGCGACTGTTGGGGCGATTGGGACTGCGATCGCAGCGCGCTTTGACATTCCCCCCGACTGCCTTGTCAAAGCCGGGACCACCGATAGCATTGCTGCCTTTTTAGCCAGTGGTGCGGCGACCCCCGGTGCAGCGGTCACATCTTTGGGGTCAACCTTGGTTCTTAAATTGCTCAGTCGGGTTCGCATTGACGATCCGACTCAGGGGATTTATAGCCATCGTTTGGGGGATCTTTGGCTGGTGGGTGGGGCTTCTAATACAGGGGGTGCGGTCCTCAGGCAGTTTTTTGACGATGAGCAGCTCCGGTCGCTGAGCTTGCAAATCAATCCTGAGATCTCAACAGACTTAAACTATTACCCCCTCCCCTGCCCTGGAGAACGCTTTCCGATGAATGATCCTGACTATCCTCCCAGGATCACCCCGCGTCCACAGGACCCCGTTATTTTTCTGCAGGGCTTGCTAGAGGGCATTGCTCAGATTGAAGCTACCAGTTACCAAAGACTGGCTCAGCTGGGAGCAACCCCCCTCACGAAGGTGTATACCGCTGGGGGCGGTGCCCAAAATCTTGCCTGGCAAGCCATCCGGACTCGCCTACTTAACTTACCAGTCGAGACGGCTCACTCAACTGAGGCAGCCTGTGGTGCAGCTCGACTTGCGGGGGGAGCCGAGTTCTAGAACATATCCAAATTTTACAGGTCTAGCTGATTGCCACGGCGATACTGCATATAAGCAGCCACAAACAGTCCTGCTAAGGTGACTGGAATCAGACCTAAAACAATACCTGACAGTAGCGGTTCAATCACGTCCTTTCTCCTTGTAACAACCCAGACGAGCTTTAAGCTGGTATCCCAACTTACTTTTCTCTATAGTAAATCC
>JBCCRZ010000313.1:0-6996 GCA_039200855.1 Cyanobacteria bacterium P01_D01_bin.44
CTTGCTGGAGCCCATGTTGAGCAAACCCATCACCGCAGGCAGCAGCGTGGGGAGCATGCCCTGGACGGTCCCTGCGTTGAGTCCAGCCTGTTGAGCCACGGTTTGGGCGATTTGCTGCTGGGCTTGGGCAGGCAGGAGGGATTGCAGCGAAGCCGCTCCATCGCCGCCAGTGGCTTTGCCTAACAGGCTAGCAAGGTTGCCGATATTGCCCTGCTGCTTGAGGGCAGGTCCCAACGCCGGACCTAAACTGCCCATCAGTGACTGCATTTGGTTGGGCTGGACACCGTACTGAGTCGAGACCTGCTGAATAGACTGGGTAATATTTTCTAAATCACTAATACTGCCGGTTTGCTCAGGGTTGTTGATAGAACTCAAGACTTCAAAGAAAAGGCTCATGGGGATCTCCTACAGTTTCTGATTCTGAAATTTTGATATGGGTTTATGAATTTGGGCGAAGGGGACAGGTCGAAGGGCGAGGGGGAGATTTTGGAGTTTGGATTGGCGATTTTGGATTGAATATGAGTTATTCGTGGGGGTAGTCCTTGTGGTTAAACTGTCGCCCTTCCCTGGGTGCTCTATCCCTTTTGCCCTTTCCCTTTCGCCCTTCGCCCCATCCCATCCCTATATATTCGCTACTCAGCCGACACTTCTTAAGAAACCCGCACATAGAAAGATCGGATGAGCCGCAGCCATCTGCCGTCTTCGGTTTCGTAGCCCAGGTCGGCGATGTAGTCGCGATCGCGAACTAAAATCGGCACATGTCTGTCCTGTGCAGTTTCTTCGCAGATGTATTCCTGGGTGCTAAAAGGGGGCTGATACTCAATATCAATGCCAGTCACATCCTGGATGCGGAGTTTCAGAATCTTACCGCCCGCGTCCCGCAGGGCCTTTTTATGGGTTTTTGAGACTTCCCAGTAGACATAGGCAGCTTGGGAGCTGCGAGGAACCAAGATAATCCGATCGTCCTCAGCCAGATCGGGGCGGACGCCTGTCAGTTTAGAACGATCATGCCGCATCCAGGCCCCGCCAGCAGCGGCAGCCCCAGCGGTGGCACCGCCAACGGCGGCAGCTTTGCCAGCGATGTTTGTGCCAAAGCGCTTGGTAGCCTCCCCTGCGGTGGCTCCGGCTTGCTTGGCGGTCGTCCCCACTTGCTTAGCAGTGGAGCCCATTTGCTTAGTCGCGGCCTCCTTAGTGGAGCCAACCCGGTTGGTGATATCTGCGGTGGTGGTGCTCACCCGGTTGGTAATACCCCCTGCCAAATTAGCGGCAGATTTTGGGGTCTTAGCGGTGGCTGATGAAGCGGCGGCGGCAGCCCCAGCGGCGAGACCAGCCGCACCCGCTGCAAGTCCAAGTCCTTTTTCACCGTTGGTAGCCGCAGCCTCTCGCTCCAGGGATGCGGTTGCACCGTTGTCGCTGACAGTAGCCATAGGAACATGGACTGGTTTAGACCGCGCCACCATAGTCCACTGTCCGTTGGTCTCATATCCTAATTCGGTGAGGTATTCTTTACCTTCTGTAGGAATTTCGATGTGCTGATCTTGGGCGTCAACGTCGCAGCTAACCTGCTCAACCATTTTCAGGGAGGGGTGCTTGGGGGTGCTGCCTGGATTGACCTCATAGAGGCGTAGCTGGGGATTGTCAGCCTGGTTTAGCTGGTTGCGATCGCGATCATTCAGCTCCCAATAGGCATAGCCAGCTTTGCTGTTGCGGGGGGTCATGATTAAACGACTCGCCTCCTCACCGACAACTGGCGGGATAACGCCGCTAGCCGCGCCGCCAGCTGCACCGCCGCCTTTCCCCAATAGCCACCAAAGCAAGCCACCCGCCGCTGGGATCAGCAACCAGGGCCACCAGCCAGCTGCCTCACGCTCTCCAGCCTGGGCTGCACCTTCATCTGCTGAATCACCTGCTGAAGGTGCTTCAGCGGGAGCACCTTCAGCGGGAGCACCTCCATCAGTGGGGGCACCTCCATCAGTGGGGGCACCTCCATCAGTGGGGGCATCTTCAGCGGGGCTTGCTGCGTCGGGCTGTGTGGCGGGCACTTCAGTCGCTGTATCGGTCTCTGCCGACTCCGTATCAGGGGTTGTGGTTGACTGGGCTGCCACCACTGGCGCATCTGTGGCAGCTACTTGCCGAGCTGCTTCGACAACCCCCTCATTTTCAGGGGCTGTGGCATAGCCAAGAAAGGCCTGTACCGCAGGATTAGCCTCAGGGCCTTTGTACACATAGGCCAGCGGCTGTGAAAATGGATAGCGCTGATCGGTGGGCATGACGCGGTGCATCGATAAAATGCGTACGTCTGAGCGCTCAGTCACTTGGTCAACGATGGCGTAACCAATCCCGTCTGTGCCCAGGGCTTTAATCACGGCATCAGTGGTGTCTTCGGATGCTGGATCCGCCGTTGCCCCCGTTTCGAACGGGGCTGATTTGAAAACCGGATAGTTGCGGAAGGCGCTGCGGGTGTTGCTGGTGTCTGGGCGATCTACAAATCGGATTGGCCCTGCGGTCCCCCCTAGCTCGGACCAGTTACTGACCTCGCCGCGAAAAATCTGACCAAACTGGGCAATTGTGAGGTCGTTAGCGTAGGGGTTCTCAGGTCCAACAAAAATTGCAATTTTGTGGCGGGCGATGGGTATTTCGATCAACCCCTGGGCCTTTTCTTCGTCTGTAAGCGGTCTACCGATTGCCGCCAGATCAATGGCACCATCAAGCACCGCTTGCAGAGCCGACTCCGTGCCGGAGGTATCAGCGGTGATCTCCGCGCCGTTAAATTTTTGGGCAAACTGCTCGGTCAAGGCAGCGTTGATGGCAGCCATGCTGTTATCACCATCGATTTTAATTGCCGTGCCGTCGGGCACCGAGGCAGGCATTGTGAACTCGGTAGCCGCAGACTGGGCCATCAGCCGGTCAACTTGCACGGTCGCAATCAGCAGCAGCGCAGGCACCGTTGCTAAAGGCACATAGGTTTTCAGTTTTCTAAAGCGGGCATTCTGGTTTCTTAACATGGGTATTTTTAAGTGGGGCCTACTAAAGGATTCGGTGAATTTACTCTGAGCATAGTGCTTTAGTTTGCTAATCCTGAGTTATCTCGACAATAGACAGTCCGTGGGACGAATAGCGCCTATGCATTACGCATCAGAACTCAAGCGGATCGGCAACATTCAAACCTCAGGTCTACTGAACCTGTGTAATCCGCAGTTAAAAAAGTAAACTCCCTGGTATTCTCGAAGAAATTACTGAGATATTAGCCCTGGCTTAAGCATTAATTCAAATTTGGTAGATATCAGGCAATACTGCCCCGCTTGCGGGCTTCTTTATAGGACGTGCCAACATTTTGCAGACCCGCTTTAATCATTTGCTGCTCTAGTAGGGCAAAGAAGCGGTTGCGATCGCCCCCCCTTACCACCGCCTGATTGTGCGACTCTGCCAGTGCCACCGGGTACCCATAGCCCTTTTGGACTTGAGTCAGGGTTAATCCTAGCGCCGTGTCCAATAGGGATGTGTTTTCTGCGACCCATTGGGGAAACTCAACTCTGGCTATCTCCGAACCCACATGGACGTAGCAAAAGTAAATCCCGTGGTCGCCATACAGTTGCAAAATATCCGCTGAGCTTTTGAAAATTGGTCCCCGCTCCCCCGGCTGCAGCAACGATGACCATAGCGTCACATCCCGTAGTGGCGAAAACACCTGACAGGGCGCACTGTCCATTTGCCCCTCGCAGTGTGTGGCACAGTCCGGGCCATCAAAGGGGCAGCTTTGCAATCGCAAAAAGTTCAGCGCCTCACCGCTGCGCGACGCGCTGATATACCCCACGATCGGCACTCGTGCTTGCTTAAGCAGCTCCCACGCGGTGAGGATAGGCTCCAAAATACAGTCCCTCGCAGCGGCGGGTAGCTGGTCGAGAAACCAGTAGATCAGGGAGCCGTCGGTCATGGCGAGAGTGGGGGTAGAGGGTGGAGAGTAGTGGATAGTGGGTAGTGGGTGGTGGTGGTGAGTGGGTGAGTGGGTGAGTGGGTGAGTGGTGAGGGGTGAGGGGTGAGGGGTGAGGGGTGGAACCATACCGTCCCTATCTCCCCCATCTCCCCCATCTCCCCTATCTACCTCAACTCTTCTATCCCCGCGTCCCCGCGTCTCCACGTCTTCCCTATCTCCTGCTTCCTGTCTCCTGTCTCCTAACTCCTGCGCCATCTCCGACAACACCACCGCCTCCGCCACCGTCCGCCGATATCCCATCCATTCTTCGGTGCGAATGCCCCATTGTCTTGAGGCGTAGAGATCCTCGGGGCGATAAATCACCTCGGGCAGGCTATCGAGCAGTGGGTAGCGGCTTTGGCCGTAGTGCAAGATGACGCGACCCACGTTGAGCAGATAGCAGTAGGCGATTTCGTGGTGGCTGGGGTTGATTTGCGAGCCGTCGGTGGCCAAAACAGTGTGGGCCTCTGGTGCGGGTGTCAGAGCGATGTGGTTACCCAACGGCTCGATCGGTTCAGCGGCGGTGAAGCCAAGCTGGGGGCGATAATCGTAAAGCTGCTCGACTAGCTTAGCCTGGCGAGGTGTGGCTTGTTGTAATAGGGTTTTGGCGATTTTGATGCGCCGCTGGGCCGCTTCGGCTTCTTTGGCAAGATGCTCGCTGATACCCTGCATTTGCATCGCTAACTTAGTCAGATCCAGCATCGCCCCAAGACTCGAACCCTTGTACTACTCGATCTAACGATAGCAGATGAATTCGATTATCTTCGCGGGCAGTCTGGCGGTCGGGCTCAAGGTTATAGCCCCAGTCGGCAAGGAAAAGTTCGACGTCAGTCAAGTCAGGCTGTTGTTTGACGGCTTGGAGTGCTTTGATGCGGTCTTCGATGAACCAAAGGGAAGGCAGATGGGAATTGTCTGTATGTTTCTCTTTGAGCTGTCTTAGGGTTGCATACTTGGGTCGTTTGACGTCTTTGCCAAAAATCTGTTCGGTATCGATGTCTACACCGTTTTGGCGCAGTAGTTTCTGGATGAAACGGCTTTCTTTAGTACTGACTACATAAGTAGGAATAGTTGAGATTGCAACCTCTAGTACCCCCAGCAGGCCCGAATAAAACTGGTGCTGCCCCAGCCAGCTGTCTAAATCAGCTTGAATCCAGCGATCTCGCACTCCATCTACCGCATTGGCGACATCTTTGGGTGATAGGTTCGCTATGGTTAACCAAGGCTCGGCCATTTTAGGCCACTGCTCAATAATGTCAGCATCCGAGTATCCCTCCAAAATCGCCTTGAGTACCATGGGCATTTCCCAACCCGTTTCGATCACGGGCCGGAGCTTGTAAAACCGCGCTGCCAGGCCCTCGGGCGGTTTTGGATTAGCCGGTGAGAAAAGCTGGCAGTAGGCTCGCCACGCGGTTTGAAAGTATTCGATCAGACCGTCGCAGATGACGCCGTCAAAGTCAAAGGCAATAATATCGGGGGCTTTCATAAAGCTTGGTTGATAGCCAAAACGAACCCTGCGCGATCGCATCGACCTCGCAGGGCAATGGGGTAGAAACCCTGATTCCAAACCCCACCCATACTCTATATCAAAAAACTTTGAAACGTATCATCCTGTAGGATAATTTATCGCTTTGGTATCCTCAGCTACCAGATTTCCGAAGATTCGGCGGTTTTCTCCAGCCCGGTTCAGAAAAACACCGGATAAAACGATTTGTCCTTACTTAAGTGCAAATAATATCGAAACAATTTATTGTCCAGAGAACAATTTAATAATCTCTTTGACCGAGAGATAGACCCCGTAGCCAATCCCAATCAGGCATGGTTGAACTATGCCATTGAAAGTCCATAACCATTCACTAATTGTGGATGCACTTTCATATTCACAAGGAGTTTCTAGCAAAACGTGCCTGGACTAAAATGGTAAAGCTATTTTCGTTCAAACGCTCATGAGTGCAGCCGTAGATTTCTTAGATGAATTTGATGTCGTCGTTGTTGGGGCGGGCCATTCTGGCTGCGAAGCGGCCCTGGCCTCGGCGCGGTTGGGCTGCCGCACTTTGCTGCTGACGCTGAATCTGGACAAAATTGCCTGGCAACCCTGTAACCCGGCGGTGGGGGGGGCGGCTAAGTCTCAGCTCACCCATGAGGTAGATGCCCTCGGGGGCGAAATTGGCAAGATGGCTGATCGCACCTATCTGCAAAAGCGGGTACTCAACAGCTCGCGGGGGCCAGCGGTGTGGGCGCTGCGGGCGCAGACCGACAAGCGTGAGTATGCGTCGATAATGAAAACCATCGTCGAAAACCAGGAAAATCTGGTGCTACGCGAAGGCATGGCGACGGATTTGGTGCTGGGGGATAACGATGAAGTCATCGGCGTCGAAACCTATTTTGGGGTGACCTTTGGTTGTAAGGCGGTGATCCTCACCACCGGGACTTTCCTGGGGGGCATTATTTGGGTGGGTAAAAAGTCAATGCCAGCGGGGCGGGCGGGGGAGTTTGCCGCGATTGGTCTAACTGAGACGCTGAACAAACTTGGGTTTGAGACCGGGCGGCTAAAAACGGGCACCCCGGCGCGGGTGGATCGCCGCTCAATTAACTTTGACGTGCTGGAGCGACAGCCGAGCGACTCGGATGTTCGCTGGTTTAGCTTTGACCCTGAGGTGTGGGTTGAGCGCGAACCAATGGACTGTCACCTCACCCGTACCACGGCGGAAACCCATCGGATCATTCAAGAAAATCTGCACCTGTCGCCGATTTACGGGGGCTGGGTTGAGTCTAAGGGGCCACGCTACTGCCCCAGCATTGAAGACAAGATTGTGCGCTTTGCGGATAAGGAGAGTCACCAGATTTTCTTAGAGCCGGAAGGCCGCACGATTCCTGAAATTTACGTGCAGGGCTTTTCAACGGGGCTACCGGAGAAAATCCAGCTGGCGATGTTGCGCAGCCTGCCGGGGCTAGAGCACTGTGATATGCTGCGACCGGCCTATGCGGTGGAGTATGACTTTCTCCCCGCGACCCAGTGCTATCCC
>JBCCRZ010000314.1:0-6983 GCA_039200855.1 Cyanobacteria bacterium P01_D01_bin.44
ACACTAGTGGGTGTGCGCTCCCAGTCTTTCGAAGAAACCGTATCTGTATAGTTAGGGGCGGACTCATCCATAGCAGCTAGCCTACCAGAGGCTGACTAGGGTGGAAATCATTTTCCTGTTCCTACCCCCTGAACGGTTACGTTTGAATTATAAAGAGGCCAGGGAGATCTTGTTTTTACACAAGCTCCCCCACTTCTCTATGTAGCGAGTGCCGCAAGCGCAGCGTCATAGTTAGGTTCTGTTGTGACTTCTGGGACGAGTTCACAATAAATGATCTCATGATTTTCGTTCAATATCAGGACTGACCGCGCATACAGCCCTTGGATTGGCCCTTCAGCCATGCCTATTCCGTAGCTTTCGGCCAGGCTTCGGTAGCGAAAATCAGAGGTGGTGATGGCATTTTCGATGCCCTCTGCACCGCAAAATCGGCCTAGGGCAAAGGGCAGATCCATAGAGGCTGATACCAACACAGTATTGTCAAGCGCAGTGACCTTTTGGTTAAACGTTTTTAGTTGCAGTGCGCATACATCGGTATCTACGCTCGGAAAGGTGGTAAACACAACGCGCTTACCTTTTAGGTCTGCTAAAGACAGCTCTGATAAGTCCCCCTTCACCAGCTTAAAGTCCGGTGCAGGCTGACCCACCTTGGGAAACTCGCCCAACAACTGAATCGGCGTTTGCTTAAAGGTGATGCTACTCATACAGATCCCCAAAAATTAGAGCTATTACACAGCATAGCAATGGCCTTTATGACGGTTGCCATTGCTACGAAATTGTAATGACTCGGTTGGTGTAGTGATGATGTTTTTTATCGTGCGAGACTTTTTTGGAAACTCGTTTGAAGTGAAGATGGTGCGTTCCATTGAGGTGATTGTTTAAAGATAGTCCCTGCTAAGGAACGCACCCTACGATGGCTATGCAATCATTCAACCGCTATGTGAAGCCTTGCAGGCGTGGCTAGCATTTTGCTCTGAATATCAAGGCTATAATTGTCCTGACAGAAAAAGCGAGTATTGATACCGTTCAAGACCCATGAGTTCGCCCCTTCAGCTAGAGCAACGTTTGATTGAGGCTATCAGAGTCCTTACGTCCGAAAAGCAGCAGTCAGTCCTAGACTTCGCTGATTTTCTGGGTAGTCAGCAAAATCAATCACCCTTGACTGCATCTAGTCCAGAGTCAACTGCCCCAATGCTTGTCAAAGAAAATACCCAGACAAACTTCCGAACCGTTAACCTCGCTGAACGGGGTATCGATCCTGAGCAAGCCGCTGATCTTCGTTCTCGTCTACATACCTTTGCAGAAGACTGGAACCGTCCTGAGATGGATGCATACGATGCGCTATAAGCGTGGTGATATTGTTCTAGTACTTTTCCCAGACTCCAACCTTCGTACAGCTAAACGTAGACCCGTGCTGATTATTCAGGCTAACAATACTCATTTCTGAAATTGATCGAAAAATTGGTTTCTTGAGGAATATGGCCGCCGTCGAAGCCGCCCTATGTCATACCTTTGGCCTCTCCTGATTCAAAATCTCTGCCATCATGGCTCCGTCAATATTGCCCCCACTGAGGATCACCCCAACCCGCCCTTCAGCCCTCACCTGACCGCTCAACAACGCCGCCAGCCCCAGTGCTCCCGAGGGCTCCACTACTTGCTTGAGTCGATAAAACAAAAACCGTATCGCGTCTTTAATCGCCGCCTCCGACACCGTCGCCATCTCATCCACATACTCCAACACCAGCGGGAAGGTCAGCTTGCCCAGCGAAGGAGACCGTGTGCCATCCGCAATCGTCGGCGGGTTCTCGACCGTCTGCAACGTGCCAGTGCGAAACGACCGGGTGGCATCATCCGCCAGCTCAGGTTCTACCCCGATCACCCGACAGCCTGGGTGCAGGTGCTTCGCCACAATCGCACTCCCACTCAACAACCCACCCCCGCCACAGGGCACCAGCAGCGCATCCAACTCACCTACCTCGTCAAATAGCTCCAACGCCGCCGTCCCCTGACCGGCAATCACATCCCCATGGTCAAAGGGCGGGATCAGCGTTTGCCCTGTCTGCACCTTCGCTGCCAGCGCCTCTCGCGTCGTCTCAAACGGATCAAAGAGTACGACCTTTGCTCCATAGCCCTCCGTCGCCGTCCGTTTTGCCAGCGGCGCGGTCTGGGGCATAACGATGGTGGTTTTGATGCCTAACATTCGCCCCACCAGGGCCACCGCCTGGGCGTGGTTGCCAGAGGAGTAGGTGATGACGCCCTTTTCCCGTTCAGCAGAGGAGAGTTGTGAAATAGCATTAAACGCCCCGCGAAACTTAAACGCTCCAACCTTTTGCAAATTCTCACATTTAAAGAAGACCTGCCCGCCTAGCCTCTGGTCGAGGGTCTGGGAGGTCATGACGGGGGTTGGGTGGGCATAGCCCTGCAAACGATCAGCGGCAGCCTGGATCTTCTCAAACATAACAGCCCCCTAGCCGCCCAGATAGACTTCGGCGATCGCAGGATCGTCTCGCAACGCTTGAGCTGACCCCGAGCGAACAATTTGCCCTGTTTCCAACAGATAGGCCCGATCTGCGATCGCCAGCGCCAGACTGGCCATCTGGTCTACCAATAAAATGGTCATGCCCTCATTGCGCAGGTCAGCCAGGGTAGCGTAGAGGCCCGTCACTAACTGAGGCGCTAACCCCAGAGAGGGTTCATCTAACAATAACAATCGGGGGCGAGCCATCAGTCCCCGTGCGATCGCAAGCATTTGTTGCTCACCGCCAGACAACAATCCTGCTTTTTGTGATTGACGTTGTTGCAGTCGGGGGAACCGACGTAGCATCTGTTCGATGTCTTTATCAATCTCAGCATCGCGGCGGTGGAATGCCCCCAGGCGTAAATTGTCAATCACATCCAGTTCTCGAAACACCTGGCGACCTTCAGGAATCAGCACAATGCCAGTTTGAGCCATTTGGTGTGCCGGGACAGCGGCCAGCGATCGCGTCAAAAACTGGACCTGACCCGACCAGGGGGGCAGCAAATTCACCAGGCTTTTCAGAAGGGTGCTTTTGCCGGCCCCATTAGCCCCAATCACGGCCACTAACTCTCCTTGATTTACTTCTAGAGAGAGCTGTTGTAACACCTGTAAAGTGCCATAGCCTGAGACTAAATCTTGCACCACCAGCAGCGGCGATGTTGTTGGCGGGCGATGACGCATCTGCCTAGGCGCAGCTGGGGCTGTTTCTGTTGACGTGCCTAAATACGCCTCCAGGACCTTTGGATCTTGTTGTACCTGACTGGGGGGGCCTGATGCGATCGCAACGCCGCTGTCCATCACCAGTACTGTGTCTGAAATGCCCATCACCAGCTCCATATCATGCTCAATCAAGATCACCTTGATGCCACTGCTGGCAATCCGTCGGATGAGTTGGGCCAAGGCAAGCTTATCTTCTTTACTGAGCCCCGCTGCCGGTTCATCGAGCAACAATACCTGGGGGCGGGTCACCAGGGCGCGAGCGATCTCGACCAGACGGCGATCGCCAAAAGACAACGCCGCTGCGGTCTGATGGACATCTCCCCGATAGCCCACAAACGCCAGCACCTCCAGCAGAGACGGTTCGGGTTGACGGCTGCAGCCAATCCCCAATAAGGCCGCCAGCACAAAGCCCAATCGCCCGCCGGTATCGGCTACCCGCAAATTGTCCAGCACCGACAGGTCATTAAATAAACGCGTGGCTTGAAAGGTGCGACTGACCCCCATGGCGGCAATTTGGCGACTGGTGAGGGGGGTCAAATCGGTCTTCCCCAAATAAATTGAGCCCGCCTGGGGGCGGTAAAAACCACTAATCAAATTCAGCAGGGTCGTCTTACCCGCACCGTTGGGGCCAATCACCGCCGTGACCGTGCCTGGATTGGCCGTTAAGCTGACTTGATCCACCGCTCGAATGCCGCCAAAGTGAAGGCAAACACGCTTCACCGCCAGGGGCGCAGGGGTTCGGTGTTGGGACACCTGTACAGGCAGATCGGGAGGCGTCAGCAGAGGATACACGGGGTCGGGGCGCTCTAACCAGCGTTTGAATAGGCTCATGACGCCGTTGGGGGCCAGCCGCAGGCTCAGCAGCAGCAGTGAGCCAAACACCAGCAGCTGATAGTCGACAAAATCATGGAGAAATTCTGGCAGGATGACCAGGATAATCGCCCCGACAAAGGCCCCCTCCGCCGTGCCCAGCCCCCCCAAAATAATCACCAACAAAAACAAGATAGAGCGGTGAAAGGTGAAACTGTCAGGGCTGACAAAACCCACAATGGCCGCAAAAAAGATACCCGCGACGCCAGTCAAGGCGGCTGAAACAGCAAAGGCTATGACCTTCACATAGAGCGGATTTAAACCCATGGCGGCAGCTGCGATCGCATCATCCCGCACGGCTTGAAAGGCACGCCCCCAGGGATGACGTTTGAGTAGGGCAAACGAAATCACCGACAAAAAGGCAATGATGATCACCAGCAGCACCGTATCCCGCAGGGCCGGTTGTAGCCCCAGTAACATGGGTTTAGGAATACCGCTGAGCCCCCCAAAGCCCCCAGTGAACCCCACCCACTCGATCAAAATGCGCTCGACAATGATGCCAAAGGCAATGGTGACCATCGCCAGATAGGGGCCACTCACCCGCAAAGCAGGGGCCGCCAAAGCTGCCCCCATACCGGCTGCCGCCACCACCGCCATCACCAGTGCAAACCCAAAGTGCCACTGGGCTCTGAGCATCAGTAAGCTACCCGTGTAAGCCCCGATCGCAAAAAATCCAGCATGGCCAATCGAAATCTGCCCAGACAGACCCGCCAAAATATTGAGCCCGACCGCCACCAGGGTGGTCACGCCGATCATTCCCACCACGAACAGGTAGTAGGTATTGGGTGCGGCCAGCGTTGCGCCAACCGCGACGGCAAACAGGCAGATACCAATGGCAAACCGAATTTTCATGCCTGTACGCCTATACCTTCTTTACCTGAGCCTGGCCAAATAAACCATGAGGCCGCAGCGCCAGGACTAAAATCACCACAGCGAACCCAACAATCTCTCGATAGCTGCCACCAAATATCCCTGCCGCCAGCGATTCGACAACGCCGTAAACGATGCCAGCAACGACCACCCCCCAGGGGTTGCCTAACCCGCCGATAATTGCTGTCGCAAAGGCTTTGAGCCCCAGCAATGTGCCCATCGTGGCAGACACATTGGCAATCGGGGCAATCAGCATCCCGGCCAGGCCCGCTAGCGTAGTCGACAGGCCAAAGGACAGGGCAATCAGCCACGCCACCGGCACCCCCATCAGCCGGGCCGTATCCGGGTTCTCACTCACCGCCAAAAAAGCTTTACCCAACAGAGTCCGAGTAAATACCACGCGCAGGGCAACCGCCGTCGCCAGCCCCACCACCGGTATCAGCAACTCCATGGGAAACACCCCAAAGCCTAAGATTGACACGGGCACCTCAGCCAGCGGCGAGGGGTACCCGCGCACTTCTTTGCCAAAGGTCACCATGGTCAGATTTTCCACGATGATGCCCAGGGCAATGGTGCTCAGCAGCCAGGATTGGGAGCCATTGCGGGCAAAGGGACGGACAATCCAGCGCTCAACCAGCAGGCCCAGCCCTGCGCAAATGATCAGCGTCAGGGGGACCGCTGCGATCGCACTCAGCCCCCAGGTGATATTCAAGCTGTAGCACAGCACTGCCCCCACCATGACAAAGGCCCCTTGGGAAAAATTCATGGTGTTTGACACGGCATAGGTCAGTTGAAAACCCAGGGCAACCAGGCCATACATACTGCCGATCGCCATGCCAGAGAGAATGAGCTGGGGCCACATACGCTTTCTAAATAAGGGATCCAAGTGGATCGGATGGGGGGTTTAGGGCTGACTCAAGGAAATGACTTTTGGCTTAAGAGCCCAGCGGCACAATCTTATTACCGTCCCACTGCACCAGAATGTAGTCAAATGCACCTAAAGCATCATGGTTATCGGGTGTAAATGCCGGGTCATAGGTCTTAATCAGGCCCTCATAGGCGGGCAGATTATAAAACGCCTCCCGCAATTTGGGGCCATCGACATCCCCGGCGGTTTCCAGGGCCAGCGCCACCAACTGCATGGCATCATAAGCATTCGCAGTACCAACCGGGGCCAGGATCTCCTCAGGCCCAGCTAACCCATACTTGTCTCTTAACGCCGCCAGGACCCGCTCACCCACGGGGCTTTGCTCACCAAAAAAGCTATAGGTCTGCACAAACGTCACTTTCCCAGCGGCCTCGCCCGCCAGTTCTGGGAAGCGCCCCCCAGAAATCCCCCAGTGGGAGATCACAGGCACATCCCAATTTAGCCGTGACAGAGATTTCATCATTTGCGCCCCAGGGGCAGCATTGGCCACCAGCAGCAGGGTTTCAGCACCACCATCTCGAAGCCGACTGAGTTGAGCAGAAATGTCGGTATCGCCGTCATTGAATTTCTCAATACCCACAATTTCGAGATTATATTCCGGTGCCCACTGCTCAAAGCCCTTCTGGTTAGATTCCCCCCAGGGATTATTGATCAACACCAGACCCACTTTGGTTGCATTATTTTCCTCGCTGGCGTAGCGCGTTAAGAAATTATCCACAATGTTGTCGTTGGCTGACACCCGAAACGCATAGTTGGG
Source organism: Cyanobacteria bacterium P01_D01_bin.44 (assembly GCA_039200855.1). GTDB lineage: Bacteria > Cyanobacteriota > Cyanobacteriia > Phormidesmidales > Phormidesmidaceae > SIO4C1. The sequence continues at coordinate 6,661 of JBCCRZ010000314.1, forward strand.
GTCAAAATCATTGCGAGTGATGCCCGTAGCCGCGGCCCAAACCCCCATATAGGGGGTTTCTAACTCATGGATGACCGGTAGCATGGCCAGGGAAACCGGGGAATCAAGCCCCCCAAAAACAACGGCAACCTTTTCTTGCTCAATCAGCTCTCGGACTGCAGCAACGCCCTTAGCTGGCGTAGACTCATCATCTCGAATGACCAGCTCAATGGGGCGACCGCCCATTACTCCCCCGTTGCCGTTAATCTCATCAATGGCTACCTCCAACCCTCGGGTAATGGATTCCCCAGATAGGGCCGAAGGCCCGGTAATCGCTGCCACCA
>JBCCRZ010000315.1:0-6977 GCA_039200855.1 Cyanobacteria bacterium P01_D01_bin.44
GCTGCCCTGATACGACTCCCAACGGTCGGTAACCGAGATCGGTTGCCCCACCGTCATAATTGCCCGTCGATAGCCAAGCCGAGGGCGACGGGGCAGTTTATCTCCACGGATGCGAGCCATCATGTCAAACATTAGCAGTGCAGTCTCTGCACAGCGTTGAAAGGAGGGTTTCTCCAACACATAGTTGTCGGTGACAGCCACAAAGCTTTCCACCAGACGCATGTGCAACATCCGCAGGCTGGCTTCTTCGGCAACCCAGTCGGCAAGGCCTCGCTCAAGGGATGACAGGATTTTGCGCTCGGGCAGATCATCTCGATAGATATAGGTCCACCCAGCTTCTTCGAGACGACGACAGCGATCGACCAGCGTCCCTTTTGAGGAGATCCCAAAATACTGCTCAGAGACCTTGAGGGCGCTGTCTAAAAGTGCCTGGAATCGATCATTAAACGGCTGGGTCGGATCGTTCTCTAGTGTCTGGTGGTAAAACCGGCTGTAAAACGGAATCATGATGCTGAGCAAATGCTCACCAAGCTGCTGAATGCGCTGATAGCAATTTTGGGCTGGGCTATCAGGGGTCAAGTTATCAGAGGCGACGCCATCGATCGGTTTGAACTCAGTCAGTCCGCTCTCGCGTTCTAACCAGCTCAGCAAACGTTTTAGCTTAGGCCAGTTAGCGCTAATGTACTGATATTGCAGATTAATCGGCACGATGTAGACGCTTTCGGGGCGATCGGCTTTTAGCAAATCATCTACGCACCAAAAGGCCAACTGGGCCGCGCCGGGCTCAAAAGGGCCGATGTGCTCACTGTGTCCATTGGTGCCCCCCTCTGGGGCAATCACCATCGGCATGGGGCCATTGACCATCAGGTTTCGGGCCTGGCGCATGGCGGGCCAGTCAGGACGGCGACCCCGGCGCACGGGCACTCCGCCCAGGTGAGACAGTCCCCAACTCAGCCATCGCCCTGCCCACAGCGACATGCCTCGCTCATAAAGAAAATGGGTATGCAAAGGACGAGGGAGCTGAAACCCTTTTTGTCGGGCGACACGGGTCACATCCCTGGACAATATGTATAAGCCGCACAGCGGATCTTCAATCTCAACATGACGAAAGGCCATGAGGAATCGAAGTTTACCTTGCTGAAATTTTTGAAAAAGATCGACCAATCGCTCAACCTGGTGGGTCTCAATCTGGGCCACCCCCGCCGGTAGCCACGACCGAGTCCGAAAGCGTAATAGCAGGGGTAATAATCCATGGATAACCCTGACCAGGACAGGGCTGTAAGCCGGTGGGACAAAGTTTAATTTTGGTTGAACTTGATGTACAAACCGCGACAAAAGAAGTCTTCCAAACCAGAAAAGGACTCTTTGAGTATCCCAAATGACAAGGTCAATGGAGAGAATGTTTGGGTATGTTAACGAGTTTCTATGGTCGCGCTCAGGTGCTGGGCGATCTTCGTATTGATAGCATCTAGATCAAAGCGCTGAGCTGCTTGGGTTTGAGCTTTCTGAGCCATGGCTTTTGACTGCTCCGGGTGGCTCTGGCAGGTTTTGATAACATCGGCTAGCGCCCGAGCATCGCCCGGCGGGATCAACCAGCCCGTCTGCCCATCGCCTGTTTGGCTACCATCAACCAGCTCAACCGCGCCACCCGCGGCAGCGGCAACCACTGGGGTACCACACAGCATAGCTTCAACAATGACACGGCCAAAGGGTTCAGGGGCTGTGGAGGTGTGGGCTACTAAATCACAGGCAGCCATGAGGGGGGAGATATCAGAGCGAAAACCGAGAAATTTGACGCGGTGCTCTAGCTTGAGGGCTTTAACCTGTTGGTGTAACTGCTGAACGTAGTCTTGTTCTCCGAACAGCGCATCGCCGACGAGTAAGGCCCTAACATTATCTGGACAATATTGGAGGGCGTCTATTAGTACATGCTGTCCTTTCCAAGGGGAAAGCCGACTAAAGTGCCCAATCAGAAAGGGGGGTGTATTATTTACTGGGTGAGAATCTTCGAGGGCTGCGGTGTTCCGAAGGTGTTCTCGTTCAGGCTCATCAAGGCAGTTAGCATAGTTTTTGGGGCGAAAGCCGTTGTAAACAACCTGAACCAGATCGGCTTGTCCGCCTGCTTGCACAAAGGCAGCCCGGCTGGCATGGGAGTTGGCAATCACCAGGGTGGCTCGGTTTGCCAATGTGATAATAATGCGACGATTAGTCGCGCTAAAGTGCTCTGGCGAGACAATGTCATGGAGGTGATAGACCAGGGGGCGGCGGCTCAGGAAACTGGCTATTGCGCCGACGACCAGCGCTTTTTGGGTATTGGCATAGATCAGGTCAAAGGGTTTGCTGAGCTGGGTGACGGTGGCAATCAGAGGAATGAGTCGATTGAGGCTTTTGAGCCCAGCCATCAGGCCACTGGCTTTTTGGACCTGTAGGGGTTGGTCGGTGAGGATTTTGACGGGGATGTTGCGATCGCGAAGGTATTCTGGGAAAGCCCCCTCCGCAAAGACGCCTACTAAGCTTGTTGACAGGGCCGGTTGATTAAACGACTGGGCAATATCTGCCAAACATAGCTCAGCCCCGCCCAGCTTGCCGCTCTGATCTAAAAACAGGATTTTCATATTTTCTTGTAAATTAGACGAGCTTTAAACAGCGAAACGAGTCGCTTCTCAACATAGAAATGGGCGATGCACCCCATCCAGACCGTGGCGATGCACGCCAACACCATAGCGAGGGTGTAGAAGACAAACCCACTGATCCCCGTAACTTGGATGGCTTTGGTGAAAATTGACAAGATCGGATAGTGGGTCAGGTAAATCGAAAAAGAGGCCGCCCCCAGTACCACAAAAGCCTGATTTATCTGAACCTCATGCCGCTTCTCTAGAAATGCGGCCCCTGTCACTATCAGCACTGACGACAGACCATAGGCAATAAACTCGTAGTAGTGAGAAGCAGCAGCGTTTCCAGGCTCTAACTGAAGCACATACACATCCACAAATCCTGCAATCAAAAAGGCGAGACAGCCGAGCCACAAAAGGCATCGGCTGACAGCTTCCCTCATCTGAATCTTTGTGAAGAAAACACCGATCAAGCACCCCGCCGCAAACTCAAGATTGTAATAGGAGAAGATAAAATCAATTAGAAAGTGAGTTTTATCTCTGAGTTGAAAGCCTGAGATGACATCTGCCAGCATAAAAATCGCCGAAAGTGATAGGCCCACAAAGACAACTTTAGAGAATAGTTTGGGTGCCCAGATGACAGCAGCAAAAGCCAGATAGAAAAACATTAAATGGCTGAGAAACCAGGCGACAGAAACTATCGGCGCATGGGACTGGGGGATGAGCAGCAACGATTTGAGAATCGAGCCCATCTCTCGCTCATGGCCTTTACCAAAAGACGGCACCAGAAAATAGATTGGAATGAGGCCAATTGTCACGAACCAATAAAACGGATAAAGACGGGCGCAGCGTTTGAGCAAAAAGCCTTTGACTTTGCCAGAATGCCCAATATATTTGAAGCTTGACAGCGCCAGGAAAAATCCACTCAAGACAAAAAAGAAATCGACGCCAGCATCCCCGAACTGAAATAAAGACAGTAAAAAGGGGTGATCAAACTTGAGGGCAAATAGCTCGGTCGCATGAAAGGCGACGATGAGCAGTGCGGCTAGGCCCCTCAAGCACTCCAGCAACGTCAGTTTTTGGGCGGGTTTATGGGCCGTTTTATGGGCCGTTTTAATCTGATTTAAGCTCACCATACACACCCAACGTTTCACTCACGACCCGAGTCGCACTCAGCCAGTCCAGATTCTTCTGGGCCTGGGCTTTCCAATAAGCCAGTTTGCTCGGATTCTTAAGCAGCTCTGCAATGGCGGTCGCCAGCGTCTGACTATCGCCTGGGGGCACCAACAGCCCGGCTTTGCCCTGCTCTAGCACCTCAGGAATGCCATCGACACGGCTCGCGACAATGGCACAGCCGACTTCCCGCGCTTCTGAAATCGCCAGCCCAAACGGCTCTCGATGGGAGGCCAGCACAAACACATCGGTTGATAATAAATACGCCCGAGGGTTTGGCTGAAACCCTTCAAAATGGATGCGATTAGCGACACGGGTCTGATTGGCCTGGGCCTGAAACTGGGCTTTTTCTGGGCCATGGCCGACCAGATAAAGATGGGCCTCGGGAAACTCCAAAGCAATCTGCTCAAATGCGGCAATCAAATCGGCGATGCCCTTGCGCGAGTTCATGCCGGCTACGGTGGTGATGGCAGGTCGGTGTAAATCAGCGGGCGAGCAGTCAGTCAATGCACCGACCCGAGGGCTCTCCAGGGTGCCGTTCGTAACCACTCGCAGCTTGCGGGTCGGAATCCCTCGTTGCTGCATCGACTGAGAGACTGCCTGACTGACTGCAATAACGCGATCGGCAAGACCCATGAATTTGGCACTCTCTTGAAACTCATTGTGAACTGTGCTGACCAGGCCGTATTGGCTCCACAGTTTTAAGCCCCGGGCCAGCACCGCCCCGGTCATCATGTGGGCGTGCACAATATCTGGCTGCACCTGTCGCACAATGGCGCGATATTGGGGGGCAGCCCGAGCTAAATTTTGCCAGGTGCGGGTTTGATTGAGCGGGTAATGCTTGACGTCGTATTGGGCCAGCAGGGTTTCATATTCGCCGCCGCCCGATATCACGCTGACGCCATACCCTGCCTGGGCCTGCAAGCAGGCTAAATCGATGGCGACGTTGACAATCCCATTGCCGATTTTGCGAATGTCATTCAGGATGTGTAGGACTCGCATTATATCGCTCCAACGGTGGGGCGCTGATTGGGGTGTAGTCCATCCATTACATCTAGATATTGATGGACGATGCAATCAAGGGTAAAGGCTTGCGATCGCACCTTCAGCTGCTTCATATCCACTGGCTGCTTAAGCGTCGCCACGATGGCATCGGCCATCGCCTCATAATCCCCCACCGGCACCAGCTCACCGTACTGTCCGTGATCTAAAATCTCGGCTGGGCCACTCTCACAATCCGTCGAGACCACCGGCGTCCCGGTTGCGATCGCTTCGGCCACCACGTTGCCAAATCCCTCATAGATGGAGGACAACACAAACACATTGGCCTTAGCCATATAGGCGTAGGGGTTCTCAACAAAACCCAAGAACTGGATATCGTCCCCCAGGCCAAACTTCTCGATTAACAACTCCAGCTCAGGTTTAACCTGCGGTTCCCGTGGATCGGTCTCTCCTAAAATCATCAGTCGGGCCGGACACCGCTGGCGAACTCGCGCAAATGCCTGAATTAGCGTGGCAAAGCTCTTTTGTTTGACAATCCGGCCAACGCCCAACAAAACGGGCGGCTGATCGGCGGCAAACCAGGGATGCTCAACAGACTGCTGGGCTCGTCGGCTAAAATCTGGGGTGACCACCGGGTTATGAATAACCGTCATCTGCTCCATCGGGATTTTGGCATTCTGCGCTAGATCCTGAGCCACGCCTGCTGACGCCGTGACAATGGTATCAGCCCAGGGATAAAAAGACTGCACCACCGCCCACTTAAACTTTTGCATCAGCGCCCCGTGGCGATCTTGAAACTGCTGGGAGAGGTTGGTTTGCACACACATCACCACCTGGGTGTTTACCCCCGCCAGTCGCTTGGCCCAGGTGGCGGCATTAAAAATATCCAGTGTAGAAATTAAGAAAGTAGGCCGTTCTTGCTGCAAGTATTGCTTCAGGGCAAGCGTCTTAAACAACAGCAGCGGAGACCGGGCATCTAGATTCACCAGCCGCACACTGTTGGGAATCTTTGACAAATAGGCTCCCTGCGCTCGCGCCACGACTAGATCGACTTTTAACCCCCGCTCAGCAAAACCTTCGGCCAGATGCAGCATGACCCGCTCAGCGCCGCCTCCGTCCAGATTGGGAATAAACAAACTAATTGATGGCTTTGGCATTTTCACTCCTGAAGATTAAAGGGGCCAGCATATAACCGAAAATTTAATGCAGTATATCAACAGGGAAGCCGATCCTTTATCCCCTCCTGGGAGGGGCGGCGGGGTGGGTCTCGACTATTAGCACTAGCGGCCACCCCACCTTGCGGGCACCCCTCCCAAGGAGGGGATTCAACACAGTCAGCCTGGGGACAGCTCGATCACCAGGGGCGCATCACTAACGTCTATGTTGATTGACCGGGGACTGTTATATTGGGCAACCGCCGTTGTTGACTCCAGGGGGCGATAGAGGTTCCCCACCCGAATCGTCGTGTCTAGCCGAATCGTCACCGCCTGGGGCGACACCGAGAGATCTCGTTTGTTGGCCAAATCAAAACTGGGCACCTCCTGCCAAAGCATCAAGTAAAACCGTCCATCCTGTTTCTGTAGCAGGGTGTGATGGACATTTGTCGTATCGCCCGCCATCGTGTAACTTAGAGCCCCTGGCGAGAATTCATCAGCCCCATCTTGCAGCAGCGCCATTAAGTTCTTGATGGCAACGAAGGCCGGTTTAGGCGATCCATCCTGGCGCAGCAGACCAAAATTACCTTCCTTATTATTGTTTTTCCATTTGTTAATCAGCTCGTTGAGATAAACCCGCCGGATGCCTCGATTAAAATACTCCAGACAGAGGCGGGGCACATACTTACCCGCTGCGGCCTCTGAGACCCCCGGTTGACCCGAGGTACTTGCGATCGCATTGTGCCATCCAGACTCGGTCGCAATCACCGGTTTGTCAGGACATATCAGCGCCGTGGCGGGGAGCCAACGCCGATTTAGGTCAGTGGTGGGCGGGTTGCCGCCGGGATAGCTATGCATTGCCCCATAGTCACAGTCCACCGCGCCGAGCTGGCTAGCCTTATTCGCAAACGCCACGGTTGGGCTGAGCACCTTCAGAGCCGCCGTGGCCGGATCGCCCTTAATCGCCCCATACAGCTCAGATTGAAAGCGCCGCACCCCTTCCGGAAACGGCTGCCCCTGGTAGGTCAGGTCGCCC
>JBCCRZ010000316.1:0-6974 GCA_039200855.1 Cyanobacteria bacterium P01_D01_bin.44
AGTGACCCCCATGATGGCCGCAAGGTTACTGCAGCCTCAGCCGCTAGAACAACATCAGCCCCCTCGACCTCAGCGCTGCACCGCCAACGGCACCCCGATCCCCCGAGTGCTGGCCCCTTATTATGGGTTACTGAATGCGGCGCTGCGGCATCGATTTTTGACCTTGGCGGTTGCGATCGCGTTTTTTAGCCTGAGTCTGACACTGGTGCGGTTTATCCCCACCAGTTTGTACAGCGCCGGTGATACAGCCCTGTCTACCCTATCTGTTAAGGCTCCACCCAGCTACACCCTGCAAAAAACAGAGGCATTGACCCAAACCCTAGCCGATCAGTTTCTAGAGCATCCCGCCGTTGACAGTGTCTATGTCTCCCATACAGAAACAGAAGCCAGGGTCGTGGTCCGACTCAAACCGAAGCCGCAGCGAGACATCACCCGACAGGACTTTGAGCAACAAATGCGCCAGGGATTGCAAAATTTCCCTGACCTGCGATTTAGCTTTGACAGTGAAGGACCAGGAGGAAGCGACAAAGCCCTGAATATTGTTTTCAAGGGCAAAAATCCGACCGCGCTCACCCAGACAGCTGATCAGCTGGTTCAACAAATGCGCCAGATGCCTGGCTTGGTAGAAGTCAGCTCCAGTGCGAGCCTGGTTAAGCCAGAACTCCTAATTTTGCCTGATCGTGAGCAGGCCGCTAATTTAGGTGTCAGCGTCCGAGATATTGCCACCATTCCTTTACTGACCACCTTGGGAGATACCGACGCCAACCTGGCCAACTTTGACCTGGGTGACCGGCAAATTCCCATTCGGGTCCGCCTTGGTCCTGAATTTATGACTGATATCAGTACCTTACAAACTCTAAAGATCCCTAGCCAGTCGGGCCAACTCATCCCCCTCTCCGCGGTCGCCAACATTGCCATGGGCAGTAGCCCGGCCCAGATCGAACGGTTTGACCGGTCTCGTCAGGTAACCGTGAGTGCAAATTTGCAAGGTATCACCCTGGGGCAGGGGCTTGACGCCGTGTACGCCCTTCCCCTCTTTCAAAATCTCCCGACCGGGGTCACCCAGCAAACCGCTGGGGATGCTGACATCATGCAGGAGGTCTTTGGTCGATTTACCCTGGCCCTGGGCACCGCCATTGTGATGATTTACGCTGTGCTCGTCCTGCTGTACGAGAGTTTTATTTATCCCCTGGCAGTGATGGCCGCCCTGCCCCTGAGTGTGGGCGGCACCCTGCTCGGCTTAATGATTGCCCAGAAACCTCTAGATTTGTTTGCCCTAATCGGCATTGTGCTACTGATGGGGCTGGTGACCAAAAACTCGATTCTCTTAGTGGATTATGCCTTAATGATGGGTCGGCGGGGCCTTTCTCTTAAACAGGCAGTCATTGAAGCCGGGGTCACCCGATTACGCCCCATTTTAATGACCTCGATCTCTACGATCGCGGGCATGGTCCCGATTGCGCTAGAGCTAGGCGCGGGGGGCAATACTCGCAGCCCCATGGCGATTGCGGTGATTGGGGGGTTCTCAACGGCGACCCTATTAACCCTGATCGTAATTCCGGTTTGTTTTACCTATGTGGTCGGGCTTAGAAAGACGCTCAATCAGATTTGGAGTTTATTCAACAGTCGCTTTCAGTCACGGTCAAAATCATTCACCCAACGTCCAGAGATAAGCCCTAACCCCTCAACCTTGCCTGATGCATCTCCCCAGTTAAAATTGACCCCGGCTGAGTTCCCATCCAGTCAATCCAAACCTTGGGGCAACTCCGTCCCGGAGGTCACAAGCCTTACCCCGCAGAGGCAAAGCACGATGGTGATGGAGGCAGCCCCCCTAGAAACAGCCTCCCTAGAGATATCGCCTCACTCAAAACCCAACTCGGATAGTGCGGTTCAAGTGGTGACTCAGGTGACTGTTCCCGCGACAGTTCCCGCGACAAAGTCTGAGCCTGAGTCCCCAGTAACGGCCCAAGCCGCTGGTCAGTGTTGTTTCACCGTTGCCTGTATCGAAGACGATTTCTCCAGCCTTTGCTCAATTTATCAATATCTGGATGAAACTATTTTTTCAATTGTCTCGGTTGAAGACCCCGCAGTAGCTCTGACTGATCTGGTTAAATACCAACCAGACGTCATTTTATTGTCCCTATCTATGCCAGATGTCGATGGGTATGAGATCTGTTCCCGTCTCCGTAAAAATCCAGCCTTTCAAGGCGCTTCGATTATATTACTGAGCGATCAATATCGATGGGTACAACGACTCAGGGCCAAACTTTGCGGAGCGTCTGCCTATTTGGTTAAACCTGTCAGCCGCACTCAGCTACTCACCAAACTGTTTTTGCTGTTGGTTTGATGGATAGGGACTCGCTGTATTACGGCCAAAGTAGTTCGTCCGCAAGCTTTGTCACCCCTCTCATCCAGTGCCTTGAGAACTGGAATGGTCGCCAGGTTCCCATTGAGACTGAACCGCGCAAGAATGAGTAAAGAAACCCCCTGAAATACCTTATTTTTCAAGAATTTCAGGGGTCTTGATCTGATTGAGAGGAGAACACCGGACAATGGAACCTTCAGCTCAATTGCCGATCTCTATGATTTCATCTTAGCCTTATTGAGATTAATTTTCAACTAGAGTTCATCTTTTTTTACGATCGATTGAAAGTTAATCCGGTAGCGAGGGTGCGATCGCATCTAGAAAGGGCTATACAGCCAATAAACTGCGCCGAATCAGCTCGTCTTAATGAAATAAAATCCCAATTAGTCTTTGCCAAGGCCAGCATTTAAAACCCCCGGACTTCCCCACCTGCAATCTTAATCCCGACGAGCCCGCTTTACAAAATCAATAGCTTACGCTTAATCGCTTCCATGCAGAGAGATACCCGAGAATTGGTGCTTTTTTTGTCCATCAAGTCAACATCTAGTTTGACCTTCAGGTGCTGAATGTAGTTTTGGGCCGTTTTGAGACTAACATTGAGTTCTTCGGCCAGTGACTTATCCGAAAGAGACGCTTTGCACAGCAGCTCCAATACCCTGAGATCGGTTTCATTGAGGTTGAGGTCGTTGCGCAGATCTCTCGGCACCCTTAGCTCCCCGGACAGTGAACTTTTAGCGCCTTCTACAAAGACCTTGCGACGCTCCATTTTGCTGGCGACAACAAACCCACCTCGATGGTTACTAATCATGGGTGTCAGGGGTTTGAGATAGCTGTATTCACTGGTATAGACCAAAATATTGAGCAGTGGATATTGGTCAAAAATGTGTTTAAGCAGCTGTAGGCCATCCTGGGCCGACTGTTCTCCACTGGCGGAGCCAAACTGTAGATCGACCACGGCCAGGTTAGGGACCTGTTCGGCTAAATGGGCGATTGCCTCCGCTGGTGTTGAGACCATCGTGCATTTAGCTTCAGCGTCTAAACTTTGCAGCGATAGACAGTTGTTTTGGGCGACTTCGGGGTGGTCTTCGATAACCAAGTAGGAGGAGGTCATTTGGGTAGAGGGTAGAGGGTGGAGGGTAGAGGGTCAAATCGTCGATAAATCGTATGTGCCCTCTTGGGTAAAGTGGTGCTGCCAGCTTAACTCAGCGCGATATCCGCCTGCGGGTAGGACGGTTGATGTCCAGGTGCCGTTGGGTAAACTCCTGGCGACGGTTTCCATCATTTTGATGCCATAGCCGCCACGGCGATAAAAATCTTCGACGACCTTTGCGGCTGGGGCGTTATCATTCTCGATGATTAGACTGCATTGGGGCAAATTGACCACCAGACTAACCTTGAGTTGGGTGGCCTGACCGTGGGGGGGTTGGGCGTGGGCAACGACATTGGCAATGGCTTCGCGAAAAAATTGGAAAATGTCTTCTCGGGTATCGATCCACTGGCTATCAAAGCTGGGTTCTGGCAGGGTCTGCATGTTTTGATACACCATCAGCGTTAGGGTGCCTGACTCTTTGAGGTGCTGTAGGTGGGTGGTGATGCCAGCGGCTAACCCCTGTCTCAGCTCTGGGGTAACTTTGAGGGCATCGGCCATGCGGCGAATATTTTGTAGGTAGTTGCGAATCTCAAGACCCACGTCGGAGAGCTTTTCGACGACGGTATCAGGGTCGGTGTTGACTTCGAGCTCTAATTTGTCCATGACTAGCCGCAGCTCTTGTAAGGGCCCATCGTGAATCCCTGAGGCAATCCGCTGGAGGAGTTTACGGGTTTGCAAAATCACGGCCCCTGATTCAGCGGATTTGAGCTGGGCGATTTCATACCGCTGCTGGGCAATCAGTGATTGCTGAATCTGGTAAAGCAGCCACAGCTGGATAACGGTGCCGGTGATCAGCCAGGTTAAAATCGGCAACGCGATCGGCATCAGCATCTGCTGGGACCAGAAGGCCAAACTGGCACCTGTGTAAACCAGCACCACAGCACCGCCTAAAAATAAGAAGAAGTATCGTTTTTGGGGAAATCGCCCGGCAAATTTGCTGGCGCACAGGTAGCTGATCGCGCTGGCCCCTGTCACAATGATCACCTGGATTAGCCAGCGAGGGGGCATCTGATAGACAGACTGGGTCAGCAATCCAGCTAAGGTGTGAGCTTGTACTTCTAAACCAGGGACAGATACACCAAAAGGAGAATGCACGGGTAGAACAACCTTTGTATTATCGTGGGGAGCAATAAACCCCACGATAACGATTTTGCCTTGTATCGTTTGAGACAACTGTGTCGCTGAAATATCCGCACATCCCCCCTGTTGTTTTCCTGATCGGGCAAAGGGCTGCCCCAACGGGCAAACCTCGTCGTAAGTGAGACTTACAAATGACTCGGTTCGACCCTGGAATGGTATGCGAACGGGCCATTTGGGTAAGGTGATTGGGGCTTGGGAGAGGGCTTTTTGATATTTTTCGATTGCCAGGGCCGGGGCTGACTTAAAGGTTCCAACGATTTGCCCCTTGGCTGGGTCGTTATAGTAAAACGGATGGCTAAACTGGGCCAAACGAGCTGGGCTCATGGCGTCTGAGCGATTATTCTCAAACTCAAAAAAGCCTTGAATCTGGGTAACATCATAGGCGGAGCGGATATCATCCCCTACCAGGGGCGGTAGTAGATGGTAGTAGGTTTCAATCTCTGTGAGGGTGGCTGGGGTTTGTTGAGCCGTTGGGGTGACCAGGACGATGCGATCGCGATCGGTCTCAACCAAACTTTGTAAAGGTGGATTTAGCTGATCTAAAAAATCGGCAGTCCAGTTATCGAGCAGATTGAGCACCACCACTGCCGCGCCACTGTCTAGCACCTGCTCCACCAGAGCTGCATATTTGGTCTGTTCTCCTTTTAGCCCAACCAGATCGCTTTCTTTGATCTTGACTAAGACGATCTCCTCAGTTGTGGGCGTTTTAGGCTTTTGCCAAACCGTCAGCTGGTCCTGAAGCTGTGACTCTATGGTTTGAACTAGCGAAATTTCGGAAAGAAACAAGCTGAGGAAGAAGCTACAGCTCCCCCCCAGAAACAGGATGCCAGGCTTGAGAACATCCAACACAGCCATTACTGAAGCTCGAGGCGATAAAAAATGACCCGATAGGGGTCATCTTGATAGAGAGTCGCCTCTAGCCGACTATTCGTGCGCGAAAATTGCCAGGTCCCCGTCGCGGTTTCTGCCGAGTCTTGATCATCTAACTCAATTTGTTCACCGGCATCGGGGCCTGATAAAAATCGGACCCTATTTGCCTGGGTCTCAAGTTGCAAGGCGGGCACCGCAGCCCCCCTGCCCGCGCCTCGAATGATCCGACCGGGGCCTTCCCAGCTTTGATTAGCCAGGGCACGGGTACTGGATATAGACCAAATTAAAGCTGGAGCAGAAAACAAAACAAGCGTTGTAGACCAGCGTTGCATAGCTAAATGAAGACGAAAGTTGCCGTTTATATAGAGTTATCCACTGAAATTGGACACCCCTATATATTACGTTCTAGCTTACCCCTATCAGGAGTTTCAGGCATTGCGGTTTTACGTAAAAGCAGCTGCGACCTTATGCAAGTTGTCCTGCGGAGATTGTCTAAGTAACTGTACGGCGATCCCAATAGATTTTTAGAAAACAAGTCAGTTATGGTGACATTAAGTTGAGACACCTACCTCTCAACAAACCGGAATCAGGATAGAAAGTTGTCTACCGGGAAGCACTTGCAATGACACTTTGCACTTGATTTGAAAATACTTTTGCAGTATGAGAATCCTAAAGAAAGCTAGTACGCTCGGCCTTTTAAGTGCCGCTGTGTTATGTGGGTCGCCTTTTAGCGCCCAGGCTAATGAGGCAGTTGTCCAAACGGGGACCCAAGAAGCCATCATCAATGGCAATAACAACCAGGTTATCCAGGTCATTAACCAAGTTAATATTGAGCGTGGCCGCGGTCGTGGTCGTGGAAATCGTCGCAGTGACACAGCTGTGGTCCAAGATACCTATCAAGGCGCGACGGTTAACGGCAGCGGTAACACTGTTATTCAAGAAACAACTCAAGAGAATAGAGTCCGTCAAGAACACCCTGGTCGCGGTCGTGGCGGTTGGCGTCACGATGATGATGACGATGATGGCGACGACAGACGTGGCAATGGCCGAGGCCGGAGCCGAGGCCATGATGATGACGACGATGATGACGATTAAATCCACCCCCTAAATTCACCTTCTGACAGCAACTATTCGGCCAACCCGACTCAGCTATGGGCTGTTCGATCATATTCGCTTCAGGATGTGTAAAGGTTCACGCTAACTCAGCGCAGCTGCGGTAACAGTGCGCAGCTCCTATAGCGTCATTTCATACAACAAGTTTTGAAAATCAGGAGAAACAAAATGTTGAAGAAAGTATGTGCCCTTGGTCTTTTCAGCGCCACTGTTTTAAGCTCAACAGTGATGGGGATGATGGCGCTGCCTGCCCAGGCAGGCGATACCGCCGTGGTCCAAACCACCACCAGTGATATCTATGTTGAGGGTGTAGACAACGTTGGCGTCCAGTCAACC
>JBCCRZ010000317.1:0-6966 GCA_039200855.1 Cyanobacteria bacterium P01_D01_bin.44
ATTGGAATGATCAGGCTGGAAGGCTATCAGGTCGTCGAACTTATCTATAGCGGCTCTAAAACGCTAATTTATCGTGGGCATCGCCTATCTGATCGCCAGCCTGTCTTGATTAAGCTGCTCAAGGCAGAATACCCCTCTTTTGCTGAGTTGGTCAGATTTCGAAATCAGTACACCATCGCCACGGCCCTTGACCTGCCGGGCATCGTACAGCCCCTGGCCCTAGAAGATTACCGTAACCAGTACGCGCTGGTAATGCCGGACGAGGGATATGTGGCTTTATCCTCCCAGTTGTGCATTGCGATCGCAGCGTTTTTTCCCATTGCCATTCAGCTCACCCAAATTTTGCAGGGGCTGCATCGACATCGGGTAATCCATAAAGACATCAAGCCTCAAAATATTCTGATTCATCCTAAGACGCAGCACGTTAAGCTGATCGATTTCAGCCTCTCTTCGCTATTGCCAAAAGAAAACCCCGTCTTACAGAGCCCCAATGTGCTCGAAGGGACGCTTGCCTATCTGGCTCCTGAGCAAACCGGGCGAATGAATCGCGGCATCGACTACCGCACCGACTTCTACGCTTTAGGCGTTGCTTTCTATGAGCTGCTGACGGGCCAGCTACCGTTTCAAACCACGGACCCGATGGAGCTGGTGCACTGCCATCTTGCCCAGCAGCCACTGCCCCCGTCAACGGTCAATCCAGCCATTCCCGATGGCTTGAATGATTTGATCCTTAAGCTAATGGCTAAGACGGCTGAAGATCGCTACCAGAGCGCCTTTGGCCTTTTATATGATCTAGAGCACTGTCAGAAAACCTGGCAAACCCAGGGCGATATTCCGGCCTTTGTCTTAGGAGGTCGGGATATTTGCGATCGCTTCACCATCCCCGAGAAACTCTACGGCAGAGACCGTGAAGTCGCCACCCTCCTATCCGCTTTCGACCGCGTTGCTACTCCCCCATCTCCCCTATCCTCCCCATCTCCCCCATCTTCTCTTACTCAGGGAAAAATCAACGGTAGTGAGTTGATGCTCGTCGCAGGCTTCTCCGGCATCGGCAAAACTGCCCTGGTCAACGAAGTCCATAAGCCGATTGTTCGCCAGCGAGGCTATTTCATCAAAGGCAAATTCGATCAATATCAGCGCAATATTCCCTTTTCTGCCTTTGTGCAGGCACTGCGTGATTTGATGCGACAGCTGCTGACGGAGCCCACTGCGACGGTCCAAGCCTGGAAAACAGCTATCCTGAGCGCCCTGAGTGATAACGGGCAAGTCTTGATTGACGTGATTCCTGAACTGGAGCTGGTCATTGGCCCACAGCCCCCTGCGCCAGAGCTCTCAGGGACAGCGGCTCAAAATCGATTCAATCTGCTGTTTCAACGCTTCATCCAGGTCTTTACCACCGAGGCTCACCCCCTGGTGATTTTCCTGGATGATTTGCAATGGGCAGACTTGGCTTCACTCAAGCTAATCCAGTTGCTGATTGGGGAGACAGAGACAGCCTACCTGCTGATGATTGGGGCCTATCGGGATAACGAAGTGTATCCCGCCCATCCCCTAATGCTAACGCTAGACGAGATTCAGAAAACCCAGGCAACGGTCAAACAGATCACCCTGCCCCCGCTGGCGCAACCCTCTCTCAATGAACTGGTGGCAGACACCCTCAGCTGCCCTTTAGAACAAGCGAATCCCCTAACCGATCTAGTTTTTCAAAAGACAGGCGGCAATCCTTTCTTTGCCACCCAATTTCTCAAGTCGCTCTATCAGGATGGCCTGATCTCGTTTGACTATCCTCAACTGGCTGATGCAGCTGAGATTCCCTTCGGGCCTCCCCTGGTCAGAGGGGAAGATCGAGAAGGCAGAGGGGGCCGCGGCTGGCAGTGTGATATTGCCCAAGTGAGAGCACTGGCGGCAAGCACTGACGTTGTCGAATTTATGGCAGCTCGATTGCAACGGCTATCGCCCCAGACCCAGACAATTCTGAAGCTTGCCGCTTGTATTGGCAACCAATTTGATCTGGCAACCCTGGCCATTGTTTATGAACAAACCCAACCCGAAACAGCAACGCAGCTTTGGCAATCGTTACAAGAGGGATTGATTTTACCTCAGAGTGAGGTTTATAAGTTTTATCTTGCATCTTCACCCACTACCCACTACCCATTACCCACTACCCACCACCCCACTACCCACCACCTCACCATCCCTCTCTATAAATTCCTCCACGATCGCGTCCAACAAGCGGCCTACACTCTGATCCCAAATGCTGAAAAGCAGGCTACTCATCTGACCATTGGCCGACTGCTGCTCAAAAATACAGCCCAAGCGGACCTTGAAGAGCGTATTTTTGAGATTGTTAATCAGTTAAATATAGGCGCAGCCCTAATCACCGATCGTTCAGAAAGAGAAGCTTTAGCCCAACTCAATCTGGTCGCTGGACGCAAAGCGAAACTCTCCACTGCCTATGCGGCTGCAGTGAATTATCTGGCTGCTGGCTTGATCGGGTTAGAGAGTTGGCAGCAGCAATATTCCCTGGCCCTGGCGTTACATGAAGAAGCGGCAGAAGCGGCCTATCTCAATGGTGACTTTGAGCAGATGTCTCAATGGCTAGCGGCTATCTTTAAAGATGGGGCCAATCTGTTGGACACGGTAAAGGCCTACGAAGTTCAAATTCAAGCCTATGTAGCTCAAGATAGACCCGTTGATGCGGTCAAAACGGCGCTAGATATTCTTAAAAGGCTGGGGGTCAAGCTGCCTGAGAAACCCAGTCAATACGCGGTTTCTTTTGCGATTTGGCGAACTCAGCGGGCATTGGCAGGCAGACGCATTGAAGACTTGGCGGATCTGCCAACCATGACTGAGCCGACCCAGCTGGCTGCCATGCGTATTTTGGCGAGTGTGATATCACCGGCTTCTTTCTTTGCGCCTCGATTGTTTTTGTTGTTCTCACTTAAGGCGCTCAATCTCTCTTTGAAATATGGCAATGTCGATGTCTCTGCCTATGCCTACGGCACCTACGGGCAAATCTTATGTGGGTTAGTGGGTGATATCGATAAGGGCTATCAGTTTGGTCAGCTGGCACTGAATCTGGTGGCCAAGTTAAATGCAACCAAGTTTAAGGCAAAGGTTTTGATGCTGGTCAATGATTTTGTGGTGCATTGGCAAGCCCATGTGAGAGAAACTTTACCGCCTTTTATCGAAGCGTATCAAAGTGGATTAGAAACCGGAGATCTGGAATTTGCAGCGCGTTCGGCCATGGTCTATGGCTATCACTCCTATTTCATGGGACGAGAGCTGGTCAACCTAGAGCGCGAGTTCAGAAAATACACGGCAGCCATTCGTGACATGAAACAAACTAAGTTTGTATACATGAATGAGCGGTTTCGTCAGAGCACCTTAAATCTGTTAGGTCAGGCGGAGGATCCCTGTCATCTGGTGGGGGAAGCCTACGATGAAGATCAGCTGCTGCCACTCCATATTAAAGCAAACGATCGCAACGCGATTTTCAACGTCTATTTTCAAAAAGCTCTACTGTGCTATTTGTTTGAAGACTATGCCCAGGCTGCTGAGAATATTGCCCAGGCCAAAGATTGTTTAGCAACAACCGTGGGGCTGTTGTTGGCACCGCTCTTTCATTTCTACGAGTCGTTGATTGGGTTGGCGATCTTTTCATCGGCGACTCAGAGAGAGCAGTCGCGCATTTTACACCAGGTAAAGGCAAACCAGCGCAAAATGAAGCATTGGGCACACCATGCTCCGATGAATCATCTACATAAGTTCTATTTGGTTGAGGCGGAGCGCTGTCGAGTTTTGGGGGAGGGGGATGCGCTTGCATCCTACGATCGCGCCCTTGCCCTTGCAGAAGAACACGACTATATCAATGAAGCCGCCTTAGCCAACGAATTGGCTGCTAAATTCTGTCTGGAACACAGCAAAGTAAAATTTGCCCAAGTCTATCTGACTGATGCCTACTACTGCTATGCCCGTTGGGGGGCTAAGGCCAAAGTTGAGGACCTGGAAGCCAAATATCCACAAATGCTATCGGCCATCTTAAACAGTCAGGACGCGGTCTTGTCTTCGACCCTTGATTTGAGTCGATCGGATGACCCCATCACCCTGGCGGCAACCGTCACCGAACTTTTGCCACAGGCCCTGGATCTGGCTGCTGTGTTGAAAGCCTCCCACGTGCTGTCAGGCGAAATCCAGATTGAGCAGCTGGTCTCAACCCTGATGACCGTTGCGATTGAGAATGCAGGAGCAGATAAAGGCGTACTGCTTCTGCCCCAGGACGAGACGTGGCTAATTCAAGCCAAAGTTGTCAAAAAGAGAACGCCGTCAGGGCCGTTGCAGGTAGACTCTCTTCTACAAGCTATCCCAATTGAGTCTTGCTCAGAGATACCCACCACGCTGATCAACTATGTGGGTAGGACGCAAGCCCCGGTATCTGTCGTAGATGCCTCGTGTGATGCTAACCTGGCGGCGGATCCCTACATTATGTGGCAACAGCCTAAATCTGTTTTATGTACCCCCATTCTCAGCCAGGGCCATCTGGTGGGCATTTTATATCTGGAAAATAGCCTGGTGTCGGGTGTTTTTACCCGAGATCGCCTGGAAATCCTTGAACTGCTCATGACCCAGGCAGCCATCTCATTAGAAAATGCCCGGCTGTATGAGCAGCTTAAGGACTATTCACGCACCCTGGAGTCTCGCATTGAGTCGAGAACCCTCGAACTGCGCCAGGAAGCCCAGGAACGGGAACGGGCATTTCGAGAACTACAGCAGGCCCAGGTGACGCTCCAACAAAAGATTCAGCGGGTACTTTTGGTGGAGCAAATTACCCAGGCTATCCGTCAAAACTTAGACCCCCAAAGTCTCTTCCAGACAGCGGTGAGCCAGATTGGACAGGCCTTTAAGGTAGATCGCTGTCACATCCATAGCTATGTGGTTGCCTCAGAGCCCTACGTCAATATCGTGGCAGAATACCTCGTCCCAGGCGGCGACTCTATGTTGGGGGCAAAGCTGCCAATTGCAGGCAATGCCCATGCCCAGCGGGTGCTGGCGCAAGACAATGCCCTATCCTCCCCGAATATCTATACCGAACCGCTGCTCTATGGCGTGATTCCAGACGAACGCCCGGTGCATCTAAAATCCATGTTGGCTATTCGCACCTCCTATCTGGGTGAGCCAAACGGGGCTGTCGTTTTACAACAGAGTGGTCCCTTGCTCTCCAGGCAAGACTATCTCGCGGGCCAATCACCTGGAGAGACTGACTATTTTCGGCACTGGACAACGGATGAAATTGAGCTACTAGAAGCCGTCGCCGCCCAGGTCGGAATTGCCCGTGCTCAGGCAGAGCTACTGGCCCAAGAGACCTTGCGCCGTCAGGAGCTAGAAACCGCCAAACAAAATGCAGATGTTGCCAACCGAGCAAAGAGCCAATTTCTCGCCAACATGAGCCATGAATTGCGCACGCCTCTCAACGCCATCCTCGGGTTTACCCAGCTCATGAGCCGCGACATGACCCTGAGTACCACGCACCAAGATCATCTCCAAATCATTGGCCGCAGCGGCGAGCATCTGTTGAATCTGATCAACGATGTGCTGGAGTTCTCCAAAATTGAAGCCGGGCGGCTGACCTTCTCCGAAAATTCCTTTGACCTATTTGAGCTGCTCAATGCCCTAGAAGAGATGTTCCAGCTCAAAGCCGCCACAAAACGCCTGCAGCTCAGCTTTGAACAATCCCCCGATCTACCGCGATATATCAAAACCGATGAAGGCAAATTGCGTCAGGTGTTGATCAATTTGCTGAGCAATGCAATTAAGTTTACGACTGAGGGTCGGGTGATTTTGAGGGTCAGGAGGCGGGCGGTAAGCGATAGGATCCAAAGAAGTGGAAGAGATGGGGGAGATAGGGGAGATGAGGGAGGAAAAGCCTTTACATTGCCTTCCCTATCTTCCCCATCTTCCTCACCTTCCCCACCGGCTAATCTCCTAACTCTCCACTTTGAAGTCGAAGACACCGGCCCTGGCATCCAACTGGACGAGATTGATCAGCTCTTCGATGCATTTGTGCAAACAGAGCCGGGTCGTCAATCCCAAGAGGGTACGGGATTAGGCTTGCCAATCAGCCGCGAGTTTGTGCGTTTGATGGGCGGTGATATTACAGCACAGAATGTCCCTGAGACAGTATCCAGGTCGGGGGCGTTATTTATGTTTACCATTCAGGCGCAGGTGGCTGAGCCAGTCGGGGTATCTAGCCCTGTGCCAAACCGTCAGGTGATTGCCCTCGCCCCCAACCAGCCGACCTATCGCCTGTTAGTCGTTGAGGACCAGTGGACCAATCGTCAGCTGTTGGTGGAGCTGCTAACGCCTTTAGGGTTTGAGGTGCGAGAGGCTGAAAATGGGGAGGTTGCGATCGCACTCTGCAAAACCTGGCACCCCCACCTGATCTGGATGGACATGCGCATGCCCGTGATGGATGGGTATGAAGCAACCAGGCGGATTAAAGTGGAGGGTAGAGAGAATCGAGTAGACGGAAAGATTCTTGCAAAGTCTACCCACCACCCACCACCCACTACCCCAATTATCATCGCCCTTACCGCCAGCGCCTTCGAAGAAGACCGCACCGCGATCCTCGCGGCAGGCTGTGATGACTTTGTCCGTAAGCCTTTGCAAGAGTCGGTGATCTTCGAAAAGATCGCTCAGCACTTGGGAGTGCAGTACATCTATGCAGAAACCGATCAGCTATCCAGCACTCAGCCAGTGTCAGAGTCAATGCTGCAAGCAGGTAATTTATCTGTGATGCCAGATGAATGGATCGAGCAGCTGCACCAGGCCGCTGTGCGAGTCGATGCAGATGTGATCTTCCAACTGCTGACACAAATTCCAGCGGAGCAGGCTGCCCTGGCTGATGTCCTATCCGATTTGACCCATCGCTTTTGCTTTGATGAAATTGTTGACCTGATTCAGGATGGA
>JBCCRZ010000318.1:0-6966 GCA_039200855.1 Cyanobacteria bacterium P01_D01_bin.44
GAGCAAACAGCAGGCCCAGTTGCAAGGCTGCACAGACCAGAGCTGGAAGACTTTGGGCTTGCTCAAACGATTGCCACTGCTGTTGCCATTCAGGGGTTTGTCGGCACAAAGCTTCGATAGGCGATACAATCATGGGTAACTTTTTTGATTGGGACGGGATCATTATCCCATCCCTTTTTTCTTATCTGTAGGGGCTCCAACAACACCTGCAAGCGCCCATTCGCCTCGATGGTACCAAGGGCGATTATGGCTGTTAAACTCGGGCACAGGAGAGTTTGGCTATGTTGATTTAAATAGGCAGGTCTTTGAGCCCGTTGCGTTTTGTCCTGGCTACCTACGTGGGCTGGCATTTACCAGTAACTATGCGATCGTCGGGCTATCACAATCTCGAGGTAACAAAACCTTTGCTGAGCTACCACTAGAACAACGTTTGCAAGCAAAGCAAGTGCATCCTCGATGTGGGTTGAGCGTCATTGACCTGCGCAGTGGTGATGTAGTACACAGCCTGCGCATAGAAGGGATTGTTGAAGAACTCTATGATGTTGTCGTATTACCCCAGATCAGGCAACCTCAGGCAATCGGCATTCGCAATGACGAGATCCGGCGAGTACTCAGTGTGGAAAGGGTTTAAGACATCTACCTAAGACAACAGCCTGTATTCACAGGCCACTTTTATAAAATCTTAGGAGATTAAAGCATTATGACTTTTCCATCTCAGTTCAATTTATCTGACCTTGATGGTACCAATGGCTTTGTCATCGCAGGGATTGATGGTTACGACCGATTAGGCATCTCTGTGAGTGGTGCCGGCGATATCAATGGTGATGGTCTCAATGATTTACTGATTGGGGCGAGTGGTGCCGACCCAAATGGCCAGACATATGCCGGTCAAACCTACGTGGTCTTTGGGTCAACATCCGGCTTTGATAACCCCTTAGACCTGACTTTACTCGATGGCAGCAATGGTTTTGTGATTGATGGCCTCAATGCATATGACCAATTTGGTAGCTCTGTGAGCAGTGCAGGGGATATTAACGGCGATGGCTTCGATGATTTGCTGATTGATGGCTTTGATAGCTTATTCATTGGGGTACCTGGGGCTGGCCAAACCTACGTGATATTTGGCTCACCAACCGGCTTTGACAGTCGCTTAGACCTTGCTGCCCTCGATGGTACGAACGGTTTTGTCGTTAAGGGGCTCGAGCAATATGGCGGATTAAGTAGATCCGTCAGTAGTGCAGGGGATGTCAACGGCGATGGTCTGGATGATTTGCTGATTGGGGCAAATGGTGCTAACCCCGATGGCAAAAATCTCGCGGGTCAGGCCTATGTCGTGTTTGGCTCGACGACAGAGTTTACCGAGAGTCTTGACTTCGCTGACCTTGACGGCACCAACGGCTTTGTCATCAATGGCCTGGAGACTGGTGACTTTTTAGGTAGCTCTGTCAGCAGCGCAGGGGATGTCAACGGCGATGGCCTGGATGATTTGCTGATTGGGGCAAGTGGTGCTGACCCCGATGGCAAGAATTTTGCTGGTCAAGCCTATGTTGTGTTCGGCTCGACGTCTGGGTTTGACAGGAGCCTAGACCTCGCTACCCTTAGCGGCACCAACGGCTTTGTCATCAATGGCCTTGATGAAGATGGCAGATTGGGCGAGGCTGTCGGTGATGCCGGAGATATTAACGGTGATGGCATTGCCAATATTATCATTGGCGCTTCGGGGGCTACTCCCTATGGGAGGCCTGATGCGGGTCAGACCTACGTAATATTTGGCTCAACAGAGGGTTTTGATAACACCCTAGATCTCACCGCCCTGGATGGTACCAATGGCTTTTTTATCAACGGTGACTCATTCAACGCCTATGCAAATGTCTATTATGGCGACCACCTAGGTATTGAGGTCGGTAGTGCCGGAGATATCAACGGTGATGGCATTGACGACCTGTTTACGATTGCTACGGCCACTTTCACAGGGCCTGGGTTTCTTGCTGGCGAGACCTACGTGGTGTTTGGCTCAACAGAGGGTTTTGACCGCAGCCTCGAACTCTCTTCTATTGCTGGTGAGAAGGGGTTTGTCCTCAATGGATCAGGGTATGACTCTCTGAGCAGTGCTAGCGGTGCAGGTGACATCAACGGGGATGGTATCGATGATGTCATTATTGGGGCACCCGGTGCTTATCTCAACAACGTTGAACCAGCTGCTGGACGGGCCTATGTCGTATTTGGCATGCCCAGCGATGAGCCGATTAACCTGGTTGGTGGTGATGGTAAAGACACACTTACTGGGGCTAGCAACAATGACACCCTCGACGGTGGCAAAGGTAAGGATCAGCTATTTGGCCTCAGTGGTGACGATCTCTTGAGTGGGGGACTAGGCAATGACAGACTCTTTGGCGGCGATGGGGATGATGTGTTGCGGGGTGATCTAAACGAGCGAAGTTCACAGGCAGGCATTGGGGGCGATGATACCATTTTTGGCGGGGCCGGTGACGATCGCATCGGGGGCAAAGGTGGCAACGACCAATTGTTTGGTGAGGCTGGCGATGATCAGATATGGGGGGATGATGGTGATGACCTACTGAGGGGAGGGCTTGGCAATGACACGTTGACTGGCGATGATGCTTCAGGGGGCCAAGGCAGTGATATCTTTGTTTTGGCGAGGGGGGAAGGTACCGACACCATTACCGACTTTGATGAACAAGATCTGATTGGGCTTTCTGGTGGTCTTAGCTTACGTAACCTGAGCTTCTCAGGGAGTAACATCCTCTTGAGCGGTACGGGTGAAGTTTTGGCAACGCTCTCTGGGATAGATACAACAGCCCTGAACGATAGTCAGTTTGTTATTATCTAAATCTACACTACCACCTTGGTCGGTACTCCTGTGCCTGTCAAAGGCTGCATCCCTTGATATCTCGCACCTTGATATCTCGCAATTGCCGCTCTGTGCGATTGCGAGATATTATCGCTTTCAAAACCACAGGTGTCACTTTACTCAGTGTTCTAAGTAATTTGCTCAAAGCTATATTTACTAGAAAGTACAAAGCTCCAAAACTTAAGTGGCAAACCTCAGAACTTTTGAGGTATCCTCTAAGGCCAAATGATGTTCTCAATGATAGATATCCTCTTGTCTGTCAGCCTCCAACTTTAGTAGGAGTGTTTGATATGGGGGCGGGGGGATAGGGAAGTGACCTATGACAAAGCGTGTAGACCAGGCCAGTCTGATGACCGATACCATTCATCACTACCTCCATGCGTGGAACTCTGCCACTACAGTTGAGCGTGAAAGTGAGTTGGCTAAAAGCTTCGCTACCGACGGTGTTTACATCGACCCCCATGCCGGTGAACTGAGTGGGTTGGCCGCCATGCAGGGATTGATCGAAGAGTTTCGGACGAAATATACTCACCCGATTGAGGCCATGGGCCATTTGGATATGCACCACAGTCTGTTTCGGCTCTCCTGGCGGATCGGTGATATGGAAACGGGGGTGCTCTCCCACGGATTATTTACGGGACAGGTGGATTCGTCGGGCAAGATTATGCGGCTGTGGACGTTTATTGACAGTGATTCGAATGCTTAGTGATAGACCTCTGGATTCACACAGTGGGGGAGGGGGGCTCCTTTAAGCCCGGCGATCAGGCTTGCGATCGCAATCTTTGCCATGGTTTCCCGCGTCTGCTGACTGGCGCTGCCAATGTGGGGGGTAATGATCAGGTTATCGAGAGTCAGCAAGGGGCTATCCATCGAAATCGGCTCTGGATCGGTGACATTAATGGCTGCTCCAGCGATTTGCCCGGTGTTGAGAGCACGATAAAGAGCAGCACTGTCAATAATGTGCCCATGGGCAGTGTTGATTAGAATGGCGGAGGATTTCATCTGACCCAGCGTATTAGCATTTATCAGATGCTTCGTTTCAGGCGTCAGCAGTGTGTGTAGGGTTACAAAGTCTGATGTTTGTAGCGATGTTGCCAGGGGTACCCACTCAGTATTAAGGGCCTCTTCTAGCTCGAAGGCAGCCCGATGGTGGCTGTGGTAAAGAATCCGCATCCCAAAGCCTAGCGCTCGCTTAGCTATCGCCTGACCAATTCGGCCAAACCCCAACGATGTCCAAAGTTGCCCCGCCACATCTGGCCCTAGCAGTAGCGCTGGTTCCCAAGTTTGCCACTGGCCGCTGCGGGTAAAGCGATCGCCCGCCACCACCTGCCGCGCCGCCATCAGTAGCGCCCAGGTCAAATCTGCCGTCGCATCAGTGAGCCCCACCGGCGTATGCCCCACCGGGATTTTTCGTGTCGTTGCTGCCGCGATGTCGATACTACGCTGGTCGGGTGCTTGGCTCAGCAACAGGACCGATTGACCTACCTATCCTCTACCCTCCGCTCTCTACTTTTTTTCCCTTCATGAAGTTGCTTTATAAAAACTCTAAACCCGACCTACTTTTTGAGTGTTAGCATAGGCCCGATGCGTTACCAAAACGCCCATACGCTTGGTTTGCTAGAAACTGTGTGTTCTGAGTTGTGATTGCAAGAATCTTTGTTTGCTATTGAAATATCGATAGTATCTTTGCAATGCAGTTTTCAGTTAGACCGATTGAGAATGTCCTCTATTTTGTATCTGTTCAGTTCTATGGTTTCTGATCCTGGAGAGCCTTGTGGTTCCAGGTTGGATAGGACTTAGCATCATCTCTTAAAGCCTCTAAATATCTCATGACCGCTTGGAGGCTTGCTTCTATTAGGGTGTGTCTTGGGCGGCAGATTTCGAAATCTGCAAACTTTGGTTTAAAGAATCTGGCATTGCTGATCCTTGGGATGACTTTAGCTGTGAGAAGCCGTTCAATAGCAACGGCTGTAGACCGGCTCATCCCCTAAATCAGCGATCGCAAAAATCTCAGTCTCAAGTAAAGGGAGTGACTTTATATGGCTCAGATAACCGCTCAAGATCAGCTGATGTTAGAGCTGTTAAACAAAACCCGTGCCAACCCTCAAGCAGAGGCAAACCGACTGCTGAGTGGCAATCTCAATAAAGATTTAGCACCGGGCACTATTTCTAACAGTGCAAAGCAGCCATTGGCCTTTAACTCTAAATTGTTTAACGCTGCCCGCGATCACAGTCAATGGATGCTCAATACCAATAATTTTTCCCATACCGGAGCAGGGGGTAGTCAGCCGTGGGACCGGGCTACAGCCGCTGGTTATAGCTGGACCCGCAGCGGTGAGAATATCGCCTGGCGCGGTACCACTGGTAATCTTGACTTCAATAGCTCAGTTATTGCCAACGAAGAGGGCCTTTTTCAGAGTTCAGGAC
Organism: Cyanobacteria bacterium P01_D01_bin.44; assembly: GCA_039200855.1. Taxonomy (GTDB): domain Bacteria; phylum Cyanobacteriota; class Cyanobacteriia; order Phormidesmidales; family Phormidesmidaceae; genus SIO4C1. Next base: position 5,300 of record JBCCRZ010000318.1, read on the forward strand.
ACCGCAAAAATATTCTCAATGACAGCTATCGTGAGATTGGTATTAGCAACCTCTCCGGTAACTTCAAGGGATATAACGCTGCAATGACAACGCAGTTGTTTGGTACTGGGCGCAGTAATAACTCGTTTTTGACCGGGGTTGTTTACACCGATGCGGTCAAAAACGACAACTTTTACTCTATTGGTGAGGGTTTAGGCAACGTAACGGTCAAAGCCGTTGGCAATGGTCAAACCTTTAGTGCCAAAACAATTAATGCTGGCGGTTATCAGCTACAGCTTGCACCCGGTAGCTATTCAGTTAGCTTTGAAGGCGATTTTGACGGCGATGGCAAGCTCGATAAAACGGCAGCTCGTAATGTTTCTCTGGGCAATAAAAACGTTAAAGTCGATTTTGCGACGGATACCTTTAAGCCGACGCCAATTTCAAATCCTTCCCAGCCAGCGCCTACCCCATCCCTTGGCAAATTTGTATCTCAGCTTAAACTGAACGAAACCTCTGGGAAGACTGCCAAGGATAGTTCGACTGGGGGAGGCAACAATCCAGGGATGCTGAAGGGAAATGCTGCTTTTGTCAAAAATGGCAAGAATAAAGGGGGCGTGAGACTTGACGGCAAAGGTGATTTGATTGCGATCGCAAACTCCAAAGACATTAACCTGGGCACTCACAACGATCGGACAGTGTCGCTGTGGTTCAAGATGGACAAAGGCTCAACCAATCAGCCAAAAGTCTTATATGAAGAAGGCGGTAGCATACGTGGCCTCAACATGTATATAGACAAAAACAAAGCTGGCCAAGATAGACTCAGGGTTGGCGGCTGGAATACGCCCGGTAAAGAGAGTGGCTGGACTGGCACCTGGCTGAGTACTAACAAGATCTCAACCGGTCAGTGGCATCATGTTGCCCTCGTCTTAGAGGGTGGCAACTCAGTTGCACAAAATGCCCTCCGAGGCTACCTCGATGGTGAGTTGTTTGGCTCGGGCAAAGGGTCTAAGCTGTGGAGCCATTCTGGTGGCATCGGCGTGGGTAGCATCAATGGCGGAACCCGGTTTGCAGGGGGCAAAACGCCTGGCAGCGGCTACGGCTTTGATGGCATGGTTGATGAGGTGATGATTTCTAACAACGCCTTAAATGCCGATCAGATTGAGGCGATGGTTGAGCCATAGACTTTAGCCATAGACTTTAGGAGTCAAATAAAAAAAGGCACCGCTTGAGGCGGTGCCTTTTTTTATTTTCAAAAGACCACTAAAAAACCCTTTAAAGTAGCAACAGCACCCGCCTTCACCTATCAGATAATTTTCTCTCATCCTACTAGACTTTTTAGAGATACACCAACTAAAACACTTGCCCGACTGGAGATGCCGATGTTGAGTTAGGCGAGATTTTAAGTCAGTTGTAGAACTCTCTACATTCCAATTAGAGAAAATATTGATAGTTGTTTTGGATGCTGTTGCTAATTGACGAGACAGATTCTAATGAATCAGTGATGTTAACCTCCTTAAGTCAAACTAGACTTTGAGTTAAATCTGTCAGGGAAGCTCTTTGGCTTCACTAATCAATATAGCGCTGTTAGGTCTAGAGGGTGTCGGGAAATACCAAAGTTTACAAAGTTAATATAGCTACAGAAATAGTTAACGCAGCTTATTGATCAAATGGCTTTAAAGAGATGA